>NZ_JBITTW010000004.1:223427-225160 GCF_044542195.1 Pseudomonas sp. NPDC079367 | reverse complement strand
ACCCCGAGCAACTGGTGGGCATGCAGGCGACTCATCACGCCTTTGTCGCAATACACCAGGTACTGGCGAGTAGGGTCCAGTTCCTTGAAACGTGCGTTCACTGCATAGAACGGCATCGTCTGTACCTCTATGCCGGCGAGCTCCAGCGGGTCATCCTCGGCGGCATCCGGGTGACGGATGTCGATCACGATCTGACCGGCCAGCGCTTCGCTGACTTCTTCAATCTGCAAATCCTGGCCCAATTCGTCGATCACCCGATCGATCGGCACCAGTTTGGCGTTGGCGAGCGCACGCTCGAGCACCGCCATGTCGAATTCTTTCTCTTCGTGCTCAACCCGACCGCGTTTGGCGGCGGTCTTGGGGTTGACCGAAATCACGCCGCAGTATTCCGGCATGTGCCGGGCGAAATCGGCAGTGCCGATCTCGTTGGCCGTGTCGATGATGTCCTGCTTGTGCGCGACGATCAGCGGACGCAGCACCAGCTTGTCGGTCACGCAGTCGATCACCGACAGGTTCGGCAGCGTCTGGCTCGACACCTGGGAGATCGCTTCACCGGTCACCAGCGCATCGATATGCAGGCGTTCGGCGATCTCGGACGAGGCGCGCAACATCATACGCTTCAAAACCACGCCCATATGACTGTTATCGACTTTGCCGAGAATTTCGCCCAGCACTTCCTCGAACGGCACACTGACAAATAGCACGCGTTGCGAGCTGCCGTACTTCTTCCAGATGAAGTGCGCGACTTCCATCACGCCCAATTCGTGGGCACGCCCGCCGAGATTGAAGAAGCAGAAGTGCGCCATCAGGCCGCGGCGCATGATCTGGTAAGCCGCTACGGTGGAGTCGAAGCCGCCGGACATCAGCACCAGCGTCTGCTCCAGGGCACCGAGCGGGTAGCCGCCGATGCCGTTGTGCTGGCTGTGAATGACAAATAACCGTTTGTCGCGAACTTCGATTCGGACTTCGATTTCCGGCGCTTTCAGGTCGATTCCGGCCGCTCCGCACTCGCGACGCAGCTTGCTGCCGACGTATTTTTCGACGTCCATCGAGCTGAATGCATGCTTGCCCGCGCGCTTGCAGCGCACCGAAAAAATCTTCCCGGCCAGCGCATCGCCGTAGTGCTGCTTGCACTTCTCGGTGATGTCGTCGAAGTCGCCCAGCGGGTACTCGTCGATCTGCAGAAAGTGCGCGATCCCCGGCATGCAGGTCAGGCGCTCACCCATCTCTTTCAAGGCTTTGGGGTCGGTTACACGGGTTTCCAGTTCGAGATTGTCCCACACGCCGTTCACCACCACGGCCGGGTCCAGGTCACGGAGCACGGTGCGGATGTTCTTGGCCAACTGGCGGATGAATTTCGTCCGGACAGGTCGGCTTTTGATGGTGATCTCGGGGAAGACTTTTACGATTAGTTTCATGAAAACAGCGCGCGAACGGCCAGCCGAAAAAGGGGGGCGCGGATTATAGCGGAAATTGCTCAAGGTTTAACCAGTTTATGTGCAGAAGGTTTTGCGCGCACCAAAACGGGTCATTTCTCAATTTAAACGCAACATTACGGGGCGAGATTTGTCGATTCAGTACCTCACGCACCTTAATAAGCGTGAATTCGGGGCAAAAAACCCATGCTGGGGCACTGGCATGCAATTTGCTCCCTTGTGAGGCAGGTTGCCTTGGCAGAGTATTCGCGCCGGCATCACCATTATTAAGGGCATCCACTACCCGCCCTAATTCAC
>NZ_JBITTW010000004.1:32546-223417 GCF_044542195.1 Pseudomonas sp. NPDC079367 | reverse complement strand
AGATCATGACGTCAAGTGGATTGATCTGCGCTTCACGGACACCAAAGGCACTCAGCACCACGTGACCATGCCGGCTCGCGATGCGCTGGATGACGACTTCTTCGAAGTCGGCAAGATGTTCGACGGTTCCTCCATCTCCGGCTGGAAAGGCATCGAAGCCTCCGACATGATCCTGATGCCGGTCGACGACACTGCCGTGCTCGATCCGTTTACCGAAGACCCGACTCTGATTCTGGTCTGCGACATCATCGAACCTTCGAGCATGCAAGGCTACGATCGCGACCCACGTGCAATCGCCAAGCGCGCCGAAGAGCACCTGAAAGCCACCGGTATCGGTGACACCGTATTCGCCGGCCCAGAGCCAGAATTCTTCATCTTCGACTCGGTGAAGTTCAAGTCGGACATTTCCGGCTCGATGTTCAAGATCTACTCCGAGCAAGGTTCGTGGATGTCCGACCAGGACATCGAAGGCGGCAACAAGGGCCACCGTCCAGGCGTGAAAGGCGGCTACTTCCCGGTTCCACCATTCGACCACGACCACGAAATCCGTACCGCCATGTGCAACGCACTGGAAGAAATGGGTCAATCGGTTGAAGTTCACCACCACGAAGTGGCAACTGCCGGCCAGAACGAAATCGGCGTCAAGTTCAACACCCTGGTGAAGAAGGCCGACGAAGTTCAAACCCTGAAATACGTTGTACACAACGTTGCCGACGCTTACGGCCGCACCGCGACCTTCATGCCGAAGCCGCTGTACGGCGACAACGGTTCGGGCATGCATGTGCATATGTCGATCTGGAAAGACGGCAAGAACACTTTCGCCGGTGAAGGCTATGCCGGTCTGTCCGATACCGCTCTGTACTTCATCGGCGGCATCATCAAGCACGGTAAGGCCCTGAACGGCTTCACCAACCCGGCGACCAACTCCTACAAGCGTCTGGTCCCAGGCTTCGAAGCTCCGGTGATGCTGGCCTATTCGGCTCGCAACCGCTCCGCGTCGATCCGCATTCCTTACGTGTCGAGCCCGAAAGCCCGCCGTATCGAAGCACGCTTCCCGGATCCGGCTGCCAACCCGTACCTGGCCTTCGCAGCTCTGCTGATGGCTGGTCTGGACGGTATCCAGAACAAGATCCACCCAGGCGATGCGGCCGACAAGAACCTGTACGACCTGCCGCCTGAAGAGGCGAAAGAAATCCCACAGGTGTGCGGCAGCCTCAAAGAAGCCCTGGAAGAGCTGGACAAGGGCCGCGCGTTCCTGACCAAGGGCGGCGTATTCTCCGACGATTTCATCGACGCTTACATCGCGCTGAAATCGGAAGAGGAAATCAAGGTTCGCACCTTCGTACACCCACTGGAATATGAGCTGTACTACAGCTGCTGATCCGGTAGCGCTGCGTAAAGTGGCGTGACAGAAAGAGGCCTCCTTCGGGAGGCCTTTTTTGTTGTCCGGATTTTGTGACGCTACGCATTTCTCATGTGGGAGCGGGCTTGCTCGCGGAAGCGGTGGGTCATTGAAATAAACTGTTGCCTGAAACGACGCCTTCGCGAGCAAGCCCGCTCCCACAGGGGATTTGTGGTGTTTGAATGATCTTTGGATGTGTCGCCAGTTGGGCCAACCGCCGCAGCTGTCCTATGCTGCTACCCATCGTTTTCAATCCCGGTCGATTTCATGGGTCGCACGTTTCTCTACATTCTGCTGCTGATCGCCCTGCCCGCCGCTGCGCAGATCTACAAGTACACCGACGCCAACGGCAACACCGCGTACAGCAATCAACCGCCGGACGGCGTGCAGGCGCAACCGGTCGAGTTGCCGCCACTCAATCGGGTCGAGCCGCAAGCGCCGAGCGCGCCGCAATCATCCAGCGCCCAAGCACCGCAACCGCCGCGCAACCCCTATGAAATCCTCGAGCTCACCGGTCTGCCGACTGACGAGGCCGTGCGCGCCAACAACGGCACCTTCACGGTCAATGTTCTGATCAAGCCGCGCCTGCAACCGCCGCATCAGCTGAGACTGGTGCTGGACGATGTGCCCTACGGCCAGCCGAGCAACGTGCCGGTTTTGCAACTGGTGAATATCGATCGCGGCGAGCATCGCCTGGCCGTGCAAGTGATCGACGGCCAGACCGTCATTCAGCAGAGCCCGCCCGCAGCCTTCACCGTGCAACGCGTGCATACGCCATGATCCGTGCAGGGCTGTTACTCATCCTGGCGCTGATTGCGCTGCCCGCCCGGGCCGAGGTCTTCACCTATATCGACGCGCAGGGCAACCGCGTCTACACCGATCAGCCACATGCCAACGCACAGCGAGTGCCGATCGCGACGAGCAATCGCATGGCTGTGCCTGCCAACACCGCCGCGCCGATCGCCACGGCGAAAAAATCCGCTGAAGCACCACCCTTCCATTACGACATGCTGCGCATTCTGATCCCGGAGCCCGACGCCACTTTGCGCAGCAGCGCCGGCGAGCTGATCGTCAGCGTCACCAGCGAACCCCGCCTGCAAAGCGGCCATCGTTATCGGCTGCTGCTGGATGGCAAGGCCACGGGCGAGCCCGGCGTCAGTCCGGTATTTGCCCTGAGTAACATTGATCGCGGTAGCCACAGCCTTTCGATCGAAATCCTCGACGCCGCCGGGCAAACTGTCGAACGCACCGCCAACCAGCCTTTCCACATGCTACGCATTTCCCTGGCGCAGAAACGCAAGGTTCAACCCTGCGTCGCAGAAGACTACGGCGTGCGCCCGGAATGCCCGCTCGAGGACAAACCTGCAGAGCCGAAAAATCCGTTTCTGCGCTTCTTTTAACGTCCGCCAGCCATCCGCACTCTATTGGTGCACTAAACTGCATTCCACCCACATGCCATCCCATTTTGGTTCGAAACTTCCCGTTTGAGCTGGCTCCGTGCCATACAAACGCGCGTCAAACGCCTGTTTCAGAGGCCAGACGCTTCTTTTCGGAGCCTTGGTTTGGTTTTTGCATTTTCCCGACATCAGCGCTTTGTTCTCGCGCACGCCTTGCTCCAAAAGGGGTCCAGATGACCATAAGCGACGCTATTCACCGTTTGCTGCTCGACAACCTGACCACGGCGACCATCCTGCTCGACGCCGAATTGCGACTGGAGTACATGAACCCGGCGGCGGAGATGCTGTTGGCGGTCAGCGGTCAGCGCAGTCACGGCCAGTTCATCAGCGAGCTGTTCACCGAATCCCCCGAGGCGCTCAATTCCCTGCGCCAGGCGGTCGAGCAGGCGCACCCGTTTACCAAGCGCGAAGCGATGCTCACCGCCCTCACCGGCCAGACCCTGACTGTGGATTACGCGGTCACGCCGATTCTCAGTAACGGCGAGACTTTGCTTTTGCTCGAAGTGCATCCGCGTGACCGCTTGCTGCGGATCACCAAGGAAGAGGCGCAGTTGTCCAAGCAGGAAACCAGCAAGATGCTGGTGCGCGGCCTCGCCCATGAAATCAAGAATCCGCTCGGCGGCATTCGTGGCGCGGCGCAATTGCTGGCCCGCGAACTGCCGGAAGACAGCCTGCGCGATTACACCAATGTGATCATCGAAGAGGCCGACCGCCTGCGCAATCTGGTCGATCGCATGCTCGGCTCGAACAAATTGCCGTCGCTTGCCATGTGCAATGTCCACGAAGTGCTCGAACGCGTTTGCCAACTGGTCGAAGCCGAAAGCCAGGGCTGCATCACGCTGGTGCGCGATTACGATCCGAGCATTCCTGACGTATTGATCGACCGCGAGCAAATGATCCAGGCCGTATTGAACATCGTGCGCAACGCGATGCAGGCCATCAGCAGCCAGAACGAGCTGCGCCTGGGCCGCATCAGCCTGCGCACCCGCGCCATGCGCCAGTTCACCATCGGCCACATCCGTCATCGCCTGGTCACCAAGATCGAGATCATCGACAACGGCCCGGGCATCCCGGCGGAACTGCAGGAAACCATTTTCTTTCCGATGGTCAGCGGTCGCCCGGACGGTACCGGGCTCGGCCTGGCCATCACCCAGAACATCATCAGTCAGCACCAGGGCCTGATCGAGTGTGAGAGCCATCCAGGCCACACCACCTTCTCGATCTTCCTGCCACTGGAACAAGGAGCCACATCGACATGAGCCGTAGTGAAACCGTGTGGATCGTCGATGACGACCGTTCTATCCGTTGGGTTCTGGAAAAGGCCTTGCAGCAGGAAGGCATGACCACCCAGAGCTTCGACAGCGCCGATGGCGTGATGAGTCGTCTGGCACGGCAGCAGCCAGACGTGATCATTTCCGATATCCGCATGCCGGGCGCCAGTGGCCTGGATCTGCTGGCGCGGATTCGCGAACAACACCCAAGGCTGCCGGTCATCATCATGACTGCTCACTCGGATCTGGACAGCGCTGTCGCCTCCTATCAGGGCGGCGCCTTCGAATACCTGCCCAAGCCGTTCGACGTCGATGAAGCCGTTTCGCTGGTCAAGCGTGCCAATCAGCATGCCCAGGAACAGCAAGGCCTGGAAGTCGTACCGGCATTGACCCGCACTCCGGAAATCATCGGCGAAGCGCCGGCGATGCAGGAAGTGTTTCGTGCTATCGGCCGCTTGAGCCATTCCAACATCACCGTGCTGATCAACGGTGAGTCCGGTACCGGTAAAGAACTGGTCGCTCACGCCCTGCACCGTCACAGCCCTCGCGCGGCTTCGCCGTTCATTGCGTTGAACATGGCAGCGATCCCCAAGGATCTGATGGAGTCGGAGCTGTTCGGCCATGAGAAAGGCGCCTTCACCGGCGCCGCCAACTTGCGTCGCGGCCGCTTTGAACAGGCGGATGGCGGCACGCTGTTCCTCGATGAGATCGGCGACATGCCGGCCGACACGCAGACGCGTCTGCTGCGCGTGCTGGCCGATGGCGAGTTCTATCGCGTCGGCGGCCATGTGCCGGTCAAGGTCGATGTACGCATCATCGCCGCGACCCACCAGAACCTGGAAACCCTGGTGCATGCCGGCAAATTCCGTGAGGACTTGTTCCACCGCCTCAACGTGATCCGCATCCACATCCCGCGCCTGTCGGATCGTCGCGAAGACATCCCGACCCTGGCCCGACACTTCCTCAGCCGCGCCGCGCAGGAACTGGCGGTCGAGCCCAAGCTGCTGAAGAGCGAGACCGAGGAATACCTGAAAAACCTGCCATGGCCGGGCAACGTGCGTCAGCTGGAAAACACCTGCCGCTGGATCACCGTGATGGCCTCGGGGCGTGAAGTGCACATCAGCGACTTGCCGCCAGAACTGCTGAACCTGCCGCAGGATTCAGCGCCGGTGACCAACTGGGAGCAGGCGCTGCGTCAGTGGGCCGATCAGGCGCTGGCGCGCGGCCAGTCGAGCCTGCTCGACAGCGCCGTGCCGGCGTTCGAGCGGATCATGATCGAGACGGCGCTGAAGCACACAGCGGGCCGTCGCCGTGATGCTGCGGTGTTGCTGGGCTGGGGGCGTAACACCCTGACGCGCAAGATCAAGGAACTGGGGATGAAGGTTGATGGTGGCGATGATGATGAGGGGGAAGAGGCTTAACACATAATAGGCGAGCACCCGATATCCCCTGTGGGAGCGGGCTTGCTCGCGAATGCGGTGGGTCATTGAAATATAGGGTGACTGACACGACGCCTTCGCGAGCAAGCCCGCTCCCACACTTGGTTCACCGTGCACCGCATGGATGCACGATGACCTGTGATCGGGCACTGCCGGTCTTTCGAATGACCACCTCAAAACCTTAAAAGCTCACCCTTCAAAAATAACGAAAGCCCCGAATTCCGGGGCTTTCGCGTTTCCGAATCGTTTGTTTGTTTCAGCAAATTAAAACCTGGCACGGCGCCTGCAATACGTTCTTCAGGTGATTCGATTCACCACCCGTTTCGGGGACCTTGGTACAGGCAGGCCGGGGATTCCCCTCTTTACATCGGGCTCATGCCGCAACGGATGAGCCCATCCTTTTGGGATCCTTGGTACAGGCAGGCCGGGGGTTCCCTCTTTACACTGGACCGACGCTCGCAGCGAAGTCCGCCCCTTTTGGGAACCCTGATACAGGCAGGTCAGGGATTCCCGCTTTTATTCCTCCCACCCGGTTTGAAGCTCAATCGAGCTTCGGACGCTTGGGCAGATGATGCAGGGGCTGATTTTGCCGTCCCGGGTCATTTTCACGAATCTCGGCCTCCAGCCTGTCCAGCATCTTCCCAGGGCTCCATTCGAAGGTCAGGATATTGTCGAGCCGTGCCTGCTCGCCAGGTATGCACTCGCTGTAAATCTTGAGGAACGACCAGACCCGCCGCTGCAAAAGCGGATACTCGACATGGAATTCGGGGGTTCGACTCAGTTGCCTCATCGCGCCCGTCAAGCTCGAGCGAAGACCGAAGCTGTCCCAGAGCTGGAGTTTTTCAGTCAACTCCTTTCCCGGCGGCACGTTTCGCAGCCAAAGGTGGGCCGACCGGTCATCGCTTGCAACTCCCAGCCAGATATCGCTACCCGTTGCGATACGTGCATGGATCAGCCGTCGGAGTGAAGCAGGATCCGTTATTGGATTGCCGAGGAGATTGAAACCGGCTCTGATCTCAATGGATTCGGGAATCGATGTAATGCGATTGTTCGCCAGATTCAGGATTTTGCCGGGAATCTCGTTGGTGATGCCCTCGGGAAACCTGTCTAACCCGGCAAAGGAAAGATCCAGTTCCTGCAGCACGGTCATTCGTGTGACTGAAGGCGCAACCGAGAGCGGGTTATTACTGAGTTTCAGTACTTCCAAGCGCAACGGCCCGTTATCGGCATCAAGTCCTCGCAGCTGTTGTATACCGTTCTGCTCCAGATCCAGGACGCGCAACCCGGTCATGCCGACCACCGAAAAATCAGGCGACAAGTTGGCCCTTTGCAGCGTCAAGCCTCGTAACTGCGCAAGGCTTCCCGACATTTCAACGTTTCCCGCATCCACGGTGAACCTGAAGCCGGGATCGGCAGAAGACATGCCATATCCGAAAATCAATTTCAGACTTTCAAGATTGGGGAACGCTGAAAAAAACCGCTCCGGCAGAGGCACGGCTAACCCCGTTAGCTCAAGGGAAACGATGGAGTTGAATTGTGTTGCCAGTGACGGATGATCTGGCCACCTCGAAACACTCGCAGACAGCTTGAAACCCACCGGCCGCTTATCGTGAAAGACCAGTTCGTCAGGCTCTCCTTGCCACGTGTACAGACGGCGTAACGTGGGGCCCAACTTATCGCCGTCATACAGGTAGGAGTTCGTCCAACGGCTGAGTTCCTGATCCAGTTGCACAAGTCCAGGCTGGAGCCGTTTGAGCTCCACCTCTGCCGCATCCTTGGCACTGAAGTGCACGCGGAAATGATCGGCTTGTTGATCGCTCGCTTCCGGAAAGTATTGTCGGACCTGCGCTCGGGTGGTGGACTCAGCGACAGCCAGCAAACGCCCTACGTCGCCAGTATCACCGCGCAGCACCGAGCGCGCCGGCGATGGTTCGCTTGGCAGGCCTGTTTCTGCCTCCAGCCTTTCCAGCTTTTTCAAAGGGCTCGGTTCATTCTTCAAAATGTCCTTCAACCTGGCCTGAAGGCCGGGGTCAGCCTTACGGTAGCTCTCGAGAAATCGCCAGACCCGTTGCTGCAAAACCGGGCGCTCAACGTGAAATCCAGGCGTACGCGCCAAGTCCACCGCAATTTGCCTAGCCACAAGCCAATATGCGTCAACGTCAACACTGTCCCAAATTTTCAAGTTTTCAGACAGTTCCTCTATCGGCAAATGTCGTAGCCAGGCATTTGGCGAGCGGTCAAAATTTGTTTCCCCCAACCAAACGTCGGTGCCTGTTTTTGTACGCGCGTCCATCAGCCGCCGGTGGCTCGCCAGATCAGTTATGGGGTTGCCCATTAGATTGAAGCCCGCTCTGACCTCAACGGACTCAGGAATCGATGTAATACGGTTTTTCGAAAGATTCAGGACTTTCCCGGGAATTTCGGAAGTGATGCCCTCGGGAAATCGGTCCAGACTGGTATTGGAAAGGTCCAGCTCCTGCAGCGCAGTTCGGCCTGTAAGTGAAGGCATTTTAGAAAGCCGGTTGTCGCCAAGCCTCAATACCTCCAGTCGTAACGGCCCGTTGTCAGCCTCAAGCCCTGATGGCAGCTGCTCTATGCCGGTCTGCGTCAAATCCAATACGCGCAACTCGGTCATCCCGGTCACGTCAGGTGCCACTTTCAGGGCAGCATTGCGGTTCAGATCGAGGACCTGCAAGCTCAACCGCCCGGGCAGGCCATTCACTACGGCATTCAGATCAGCCCCCCCGTGAATGTTGCCAAGTGTCAGTGCCCGCAGTTCAGGCATGCCTGCCAGCGAGAACTCGGCGGGTAAATCGCAGTTTTGCAGGCTCAGCGAGCGTAAATGAGGAAGCTTTGCCAAGTCCTGGACGACGCTTCCCTCAAGCTTGAGCCTCGCTGCAGAATGACCGCCAGAGAGAATGGATGGCCGGCCAGACACCGTCAGACTTTCAAGGTTGGGAAACAGCGCAGATAAACGATGCGAGTGTGGAACTTCACCCGAGCCAAGGGTCAGGGCGACAACAGAGTTGAATTTTTCCAAATGAGGAAAAACGTTTGGAAGAGAGCCGAAATCCAGATCCAGCTTGAAACCCACCAGTCGGCCTTCGCGATAGACATGCTCACCGGGCCCGCCTTGCCACTTATGAAGCCTGCGTATCCTGCTCGCCATTTCCTCGCTGATACCACCGTACTGCCGCTCTAGCTCGGGGCTCGCACGCTCGATCCGCCTCAGTTCCACCTCTGCCACATCCTTGTCGCCAAACCGGGCGATAAAGGCATCGGCGGCCAGGTCGGTCGTTTCCGGAAGGTACCTTCGGACCTGTTCTCGAGTGGTTGGCTTGACGAGCGTGCGCTGGTACCAAAGACCATTATCGGCATTACGCAGCATCACCGGCCCTGGGAGCAGTTCGCTTGGCCGTCGGGCACGATGCAATCCAGTCGTCGGGTCCACGGCGACAAGCACGAAAGCGCCCTCGGCCACCTCAACGTAAGTACGATTGTTGAAAACCCTTAAGCCTTCGGCGTTGGCCACTGGAAGTAACGCCCGGGCGTTGACTACGTAATCGTCCAGTATCGGTTGAGGCGCAAGCAAACGCGTTGCAGCCGGGGCCGCGTGAATAACGACCGTCGGAGTCGCCCCAGCGGCACCTGCGCCAACAGCGCTGGGCGTCCCGGCTCGCGGCCCAGGATCATCAATGGAGCGTCCTGAGCCGTAATCTCTAAGGCCCGATGGCCCGGGGAGCGGAATATCCGCGTCGGCCGGTCGGGTCGGGCTGGTCGAAGCATCCACTCTCACGTGGCTGCTGCCACCGGTAGGTGGTTTTACTGGCATGTTTTTCATCCTTGAAAAAAGTCGCCCCTGACAGTCGTGCAAGGGACGAACGCTTTCGGCATCCTGCCGGGTTAAAAGAGGATCGCAAGATAGCCTGTGCAAGCACTGAAGGAGAGTGGAAAGACAGACAGGCGCAGTGGGAAACGACGTCAAAAAGCGTAGGGGTACTCGAGAAGGACGGCAGGAGTGCGATCAGTTCGTTTGCAAGCGGATCTCCAGCCGCCAGCGGTCGTCGACCTCGCTGCCGACCCACTCGCCTTTCAGCGGCCGTGCCGCCAGCACGGTCAGCAGCAAGCCACCATCACTCTTGCGCGTGCGCCAGTTGACGTCCCGGCCATTGAGCTTGAGCTGGCCTTTCTGCGCGTGCCCTTCAGCCTGAAACAACAGCGCGACGCTGCCGTCGATGATCTCGCCGTGCAGCTTCGGTTCGTTGTTGAACCACACCGCCAGGCCGCCATCGGTCACCTCGACCTGCTGCAGCACGCTGGGGTCCGGCGTGGTCAGACGGCCGATCATCAGCCCCACCATCAGGCCGACAATCGCCAACGAACCGATCACCCGCGGCAATAGTTTCGAACGGTTGTCCACAGGCGGCGTAGAATGCCGCTCATCTTTACCTTCGGAGCCGTGCATGTTTCACGTCATCCTTTTTCAACCAGAAATTCCGCCGAATACCGGCAACGTTATCAGGCTGTGCGCCAACAGCGGCTGCCACCTGCATTTGATCGAACCGCTGGGTTTCGAGATGGACGACAAGCGCCTGCGCCGCGCCGGTCTCGACTACCACGAATATGCCACGCTGCAACGCCATGCGGACCTCGCCAGTTGTCTGGAAAGTCTCGGCAATCCACGCTTGTTCGCGTTTACCACCAAGGGCTCGCGGCCGTTTCATGACGCGGCGTTCGTGCCGGGCGATGCGTTTATCTTCGGCCCGGAAAGCCGCGGTTTGCCCGCCGAGGTGCTCGATGCCCTGCCCGCCGAACAGCGCCTGCGCCTGCCGATGCGAGAAGGCTGCCGCAGCCTGAACCTGTCCAACACCGTTGCGGTCGCCGTTTACGAAGCCTGGCGGCAGAACGACTTCAAATAACGATGCATAGCAAATGTGGGAGCGGGCTTGCTCGCGAAAGGTGCACCAGATGACATCACTGTCGCCTGACACGCCGCCTTCGCGAGCAAGCCCGCTCCCACATTGGACTTGCGTCAACGCTGGTATTTACTGAACGGTTGGCGTCTCGCCGCTTTCCTGCATGCGCTGCAGCTCTTGCGCGTACAGAGCGTCGAAGTTCACCGGGGCCAGCATCAGCGCCGGGAACGAGCCACGGGTGACCAGGCTGTCCAGGGTTTCACGGGCATACGGGAACAGAATGTTCGGGCAGAACGCACCGAGGGTGTGGCTCATCGAAGCCGCGTCCAGGTTCTTGATCAGGAAGATACCGGCCTGTTGTACTTCAGCGATGAAGGCCACTTCTTCGCCGTTTTTCACGGTCACGGAAAGGGTCAGCACCACTTCGTAGAAGTCGCCTTCCAGCGCTTTCTGGCGAGTGTTCAGATCCAGACCGACCGCCGGATCCCACTGCTGGCGAAAGATCGCCGGGCTTTTCGGGGCTTCGAAGGACAGGTCGCGTACGTAGATGCGCTGCAAGGAAAATTGCGGTGCGGTTTCTTCTTCGCTGGCTGCAGTGTTCTGTTGGTCAGTCATCTCAGATCCTTATCGATCTTGGGTCTTTTAGGGAGTGCTGTACGTGGGTGCAGCCGTTCAGCCCTTGAGCAGCGCGTCGAGTTTGCCGGCGCGCTCCAGGGCGTACAAATCATCACAACCGCCGATGTGCTTGTCGCCGATCCAGATCTGCGGCACGGACGTGCGCCCGGCCTTTTTGGTCATTTCGGCGCGCAGCTGCGGCTTGCCATCGACCTTGATCTCTTCGAAGGCCACGCCTTTGCTGGCGAGCAGGTGCTTGGCGCGCGAGCAGTAAGGGCAGTAATCGCTGGAGTAGACGACGACGTGGCTCATATCACTTCACCAATGGCAGGTTGTCGCCTTTCCAGCTGGAAATCCCGCCGGACAGCTTGGCGGCGGTGAAGCCGGATTTCATCAGTTCGCGGGCGTGGGTGCCGGCGGTCTGACCGAGGGCATCGACCAGAATGATGGTCTTGGACTTGTGCTTTTCCAGCTCGCCGGCACGGGCAGCCAGTTTGTCCTGCGGGATGTTCACCGCTCCGACGATGTGGCCTGCGGCGTAATCCTTGGCCGGACGGATGTCTACCACCACGCCTGCATCTTTATTGACCAGTGCGGTCAGCTCGCCGGTGCTCAGGCTTTTACCGCCGCCCTGCATCGTATGCGCCAGCAACAGAGCCAGCAGTACGACGAAGATACCGACAAGAATGTAGTGGTTAGTGGCAAATTCAATCAGGTGAGCAACCATCGAAGGAGGTTCCAGGGCGTTAAAATGTCGGCCAGTATACACAGCCACTATGGTCGGCCAAACCCCGTCCGGCGGTGACGTGGTCGGAACTTCGCTTTAAACTCCAACTCCGTTTTGCATCGCCCTCTTCTTTATCAGCCACGAGTGGATTCCATGACGACTACGCCCAAACCTTTGGTCCTGATGATTCTCGACGGCTTCGGTCACAGCGACAGCCCCGAATCCAATGCCGTGTTCGCGGCGAAGAAACCTGTCCTGGATCGTCTGTGGGCCACGGTGCCGAACGGCTTGATCTCGGGCAGCGGGATGGACGTCGGCCTGCCGGACGGCCAGATGGGCAACTCCGAAGTCGGCCATATGAACCTCGGCGCCGGGCGCGTGGTGTATCAGGACTTCACCCGTGTGACCAAAGCGATTCGCGATGGCGAGTTCTTCGAAAACCCCACCATCTGCGCCGCTGTGGATAAGGCCGTGGCCGCCGGCAAGGCCGTGCACTTCATGGGCCTGCTGTCGGATGGCGGCGTACACAGCCACCAGGATCACCTGATTGCCATGGCCGAACTGGCCTTCAAGCGCGGCGCCGAGAAAATCTACCTGCACGCTTTCCTCGATGGCCGCGACACGCCGCCAAAAAGCGCTGCTTCGTCGATCGAACTGCTCGACGCGTCCTTCCAGGCACTCGGTAAAGGCCGGATCGCCAGCATCATTGGCCGCTACTTCGCCATGGATCGCGACAACCGTTGGGATCGTGTCGCCCAGGCCTATAACCTGATCGTCGATGGCAAGGGCGAATTCAACGCCGCCACCGCTCAGGAAGGCCTCGAAGCCGCTTACGCCCGTGGCGAAAGCGACGAGTTCGTCAAAGCCACTTCCATCGGCGAGCCGGTCAAAGTCGAAGACGGTGACGCCGTGGTGTTCATGAACTTCCGTGCCGACCGCGCCCGCGAGCTGACCCGGGTGTTCGTCGAAGACGATTTCAAGGAATTCGAGCGCGCCCGTCAGCCGAAACTGGCCGGTTTCGTCATGCTGACCCAGTACGCCGCAAGCATCCCGGCACCGTCGGCCTTCGCCGCCGGCAGCCTGGAAAACGTCCTCGGCGATTACCTGGCGAAAAACGGCAAGACCCAGCTGCGCATCGCTGAAACCGAAAAATACGCTCATGTGACCTTCTTCTTCTCCGGCGGTCGCGAAGAACCATTCCCGGGCGAAGAGCGCATCCTGATTCCATCGCCGAAAGTCGCCACCTACGACTTGCAGCCGGAAATGAGCGCACCCGAGGTGACCGACCGCATCGTCGATGCCATCGAAAACCAGCGTTACGACGTGATCGTGGTCAACTACGCCAACGGCGACATGGTCGGCCACAGCGGCGTGTTCGACGCAGCGGTCAAAGCGGTCGAATGCCTGGACACCTGCGTCGGGCGCATCGTTGAAGCTCTGGAAAAAGTAGGCGGCGAAGCACTGATCACCGCCGACCACGGCAACGTCGAGCAGATGGCCGACGAATCCACCGGCCAGGCGCACACCGCGCACACCACCGAGCCGGTGCCGTTCATCTATGTCGGCAAACGCAACCTCAAGGTGCGTGAGGGTGGCGTACTGGCGGACGTAGCGCCGACCATGCTGATGCTGCTGGGCCTGGAAAAACCGACAGAGATGACCGGCACTTCCATCCTCGTATAAACGCCGCTAATCCCTGTGGAGGCGGGCTTGCTCGCGAATACGATGGATCAGTCGATATCAATGTCGCCTGACACAGCGCTTTCGCGAGCAAGCCCGCTCCCACAGTGGATTTTGGTGTTTTTCTGTCCAGTTATCACACAGCCCCAATTGGGCGTTTTTTTTGCAGCCTCGGGCGGGCATACTAGGCCGTCCCTTACCCTGGTGCCGCCCGCCCCTATGCTTCGCGTCCTGATCGCCCTTGCTCTGACCTGTCTGCTCCAGCCGGCCTTCGCCGACGAGCGCGCGCAAACCCAACAGCAGTTGGACGCCACGCGCCAGGATATCGCCGAGCTGAAAAAACTCTTGGGCAAGCTGCAGGAAGAAAAATCCGGCGTGCAGAAAGAGCTCAAGGGCACCGAAACCGAGATGGGCAAGCTGCAGAAGCAGGTCGACGCCCTGCAGAAAGAACTGCAGAAAAGCGAATCCGAGCTGCAGCGGCTCGATGCAGAGAAAAAAAAACTCCAGAGCGCGCGCACTGAACAGCAGCGACTGATCGCGATTCAGGCCCGTGCGGCCTATCAGAACGGTCGTCAGGAATATCTCAAGCTGCTGCTCAATCAGCAGAATCCCGAGAAATTCGCCCGCACCCTGACCTATTACGATTACCTGAGCCAGGCTCGCCTGGAGCAGCTGAAAAACTTCAACGAAACCCTGCGCCAACTGGCCAATGTCGAAAAAGACATCGGCCTGCAGCAAGCGCAGTTACTGGTGCAGAAAAGCGACCTCGACAAGCAGCGCGAAGCACTCGAGAAGGTCCGCAAGGAACGCCAGCAGGTTCTCGCCAAGCTAAATGACGACGTGAAAGCCCGCGATCAAAAGCTGGCCGCCCGCGAGCAGGATCAGGCAGACCTGTCTAAAGTCCTTAAAACCATCGAAGAAACCCTGGCGCGCCAGGCTCGTGAGGCAGAAGAAGCGCGGCAGAAAGCGCTGATCGCCCAGCAGGAAGCGGAAAAAAAGCGTTTGCGTGAGGCGCAGGCTGACACCAGCGACGCCCCACGAAAACCCGCCAGATCAAGCCCCGGCGCGCTGGTATCGAGCAGCGGTGAAACGTTTGGCGGGCCTTTTGCTGCAACCCGGGGAAAACTTCCGTGGCCGGTTGATGGTCGATTACTCGCACGCTTCGGTGAAAGCCGCGGCGACGATGCCCGAACCAAGTGGGACGGCGTGATGATCAGCGCCTCCGCCGGCAGTCAAGTGCATGCCGTCCATGGCGGTCGCGTGGTGTTCGCCGACTGGCTGCGCGGTGCCGGGCTGCTGGTGATCCTCGATCACGGCAACGGTTTTTTGAGTCTGTACGGCCACAACCAGACGCTGCTCAAGTCGGCGGGTGATGTGGTCAAAGCGGGTGAGTCGATCTCCACTGTCGGTAACAGTGGCGGTCAGGACACGCCAGCGCTGTATTTCGCAATTCGTCAGCAGGGTCACCCGAGTGATCCGGCGCAATGGTGTCGTGCGCAAGGATAAGCGCCGCATCTAATTCAGGAGTTCGTTCGACATGCTGCATTTGTCCCGCCTTACCTCGCTGGCCCTGACGATCGCTCTGGTGATCGGCGCGCCTCTGGCGTTCGCCGCGCAACCGGCACCGGCCGTGGCTCCGGCAGGCACTGCTGCAACCGCCAAGGCGCCACTACCGCTGGAAGAGCTGCGTACTTTCGCCGAGGTCATGGACCGGATCAAAGCCGCGTACGTCGAACCGGTGGACGACAAGACCCTGCTGGAAAACGCGATCAAGGGCATGCTCAGCAACCTTGACCCGCATTCGGCCTATCTCGGCCCCGAAGACTTCACCGAGCTGCAGGAAAGCACCAGCGGTGAGTTCGGCGGTCTGGGCATCGAAGTCGGCGCCGAGGATGGCTTCATCAAGGTCGTCTCGCCGATCGATGACACCCCGGCGTCGAAAGCGGGTATTCAGGCCGGCGATTTTATCGTCAAGATCAACGGCCAGCCAACCCGCGGCCAGACCATGACCGAAGCCGTCGACAAGATGCGCGGCAAGATCGGCCAGAAAATCACCCTGACCCTTGTGCGCGATGGCGGTACGCCGTTCGACGTGACCCTGGCGCGTGCGGTGATTCAGGTCAAGAGCGTCAAGGCACAGCTGCTCGAATCGGGTTACGGCTACATCCGCATTACCCAGTTCCAGGTCAAGACCGGTGACGAAGTCTCCAAGGCGCTGGCCAAGCTGCGCAAGGACAACGGCAAGAAGCTCAACGGCATCATTCTCGACCTGCGTAACAACCCGGGCGGCGTGCTGCAATCGGCGGTGGAAGTGGTCGACCACTTCATCACCAAAGGCCTGATCGTTTACACCAAGGGCCGCATCGCCAACTCCGAACTGCGCTTCTCCGCGACCGGCAAGGACGAAAGCGAAGCAGTGCCGATGGTCGTGCTGATCAACGGCGGCAGCGCTTCGGCTTCGGAAATTGTCGCAGGCGCCCTGCAGGACCAGAAACGCGCTGTGGTCATGGGCACCACCAGTTTCGGCAAGGGCTCGGTACAAACCGTGCTGCCGCTGAACAACGACCGCGCATTGAAAATCACCACCGCGCTGTACTTTACGCCCAATGGCCGTTCGATCCAGGCCCAGGGCATCGTCCCGGACATCGAAGTGCGCCGCGCGAAAATCACCAACGAAGTCGACAGTGAATACTTCAAGGAAGCCGATCTGCAAGGGCACCTGGGCAACGGCAACGGCGGCGCCGACAAACCGAGCGGTTCGGCTGGCAAGGCCAAAGCCATGCCGCAGGATGACGATTATCAGCTCGCCCAAGCCCTGAGCCTGCTCAAAGGGCTGAGCATCACATCCGGCCGTTGAGGATGTCGCTGCGTTTTCTGTTCGTTCTATTGTGCTGTCTGGCGGGTACTGTTCACGCAGAGCCCGCCAGCCCGAAACCACCCAAAGCCTACCTGACGCTGATCATCGATGACCTGGGGCAGAACCTGCCCCGGGATCGTCGCGTGCTCGCCCTGCCCGGCCCGGTGACCACCGCGATCATGCCGGATACGCCGCACGCTACCGAGTTTGCCCGCGAGGCCCATCGCGCGGGCAAACTCGTCATCCTGCACATGCCAATGGACCCGGCCACCGGGCCGTATGCCTGGCATCCGGAACTGCCGATCGAAGAGCTGCAGAAACGCCTGAATGCGGCGTTCGAAAAAGTGCCATTCACCGCCGGCATCAACAATCACATGGGCAGCCGCATGACCGCGCAGCCAGCGGCGATGGCGTGGTTGATGGCTGAGTTGCAGCGCCGGCACAAGTTCTTCGTCGACAGCCGCACCAGCGCTCAAACGGTCGCCGCGCAGCAGGCGCAGAAAATCGATCTGGCGAGTGTCTCGCGAGACGTATTCCTCGATGACGAACGTACCGAAGCGGCGATCGCCACTCAGTTGCAAACCGCGATCGCCCTGGCCCACAAACAAGGTTCAGCGGTAATGATCGGCCATCCGTATCCGCAGACGCTGGCGGTGCTCGAGCGCGAGTTGCCCAAGCTGAAGGCGCAAGGCATCGACTGGATCGATATCAGGCAGATGATCAGCGTGCGCAGCAACCGTGCCATGGCTGGCCATGGCAAGGACGGCGTTTACCGGTAACACCCGGTCACCTTGCAATACATAGTTACCACCGAACGCCCCGCCTCGTTCCGGATAGTGAGACCTGCAACAGGTCGCGGCTCCTTTGAGTCGCTTTCAACTATCAGGAGTGCCCATGACAAGCAATGCCCCGATCATCCCGCCCGTTGGGCGAGCTGAACCGATCCGCATCGATAACCTGCTGATCAACTTCACAACAGAATTCCTGCGCATCTGGGATACCGACGGTGTGTCGTCCAGACCTGCGTCGTTCTGGCGCCCGACCCCGGCTCCCGACGCGCTGCCCGGTTATTTCCCCTTGGGCGATGTCGTCACCAGAGGCGTTGGCAACATCAATGGCGAACGAGTGGTGGCGGTGGCTTGTGAGGCAGATATCGCCAGCACTGACCCCACCAAAGGCCGGGCGCTGCGGCGTCCCGATGATTATGAACTGGTCTGGAAGGATTCCGGGTCAGGCTCAAAACGAGATCTGTCGATCTGGCGACCGCGGCCTCCTGCAGGCTATGTGGCGCTGGGGTCGGTGTGTTCGAATGATCATGAAAAACCGTCGCTGAACGCGGTCCGCTGCGTTCGTGCAGACCTGGTGATCGCTTCGAATTCAAGCGAGTTGATCTGGGACGACAAAGGCAGCAAAGCCCGGCAGCGCATCAGTAGCTGGAGCGCCGTTCCTCCAGCGGCTTCACCGGGCGAGGTCTATTTGGCATCGGGCAGTTTTTTCAGCTTGAGTGACTACACCCGACCTGCCAGTTTCCCCGTCTATTGCTTGCGCTTGCAGATTGGCCTGCAGCTTTACACACGCCCATCGCCACCGATTCTCTGCGGGGAAACGCCGACCCCTGTAGACGCAGTGGACGATCCTACTTACAGCGCCGTTCTGCCCTGGTTCACGGTTAAGGATCCGCGTTACACCGTCGCCGAGCAGTTGCGTCATTCACCTTCCTACCTGCTGGAGCGCAAGGATCGGTACGTGCTGGTCGGACACGCACGCAACAGTGGCAACAACAGTCAGATATTCAGATGGACTGCGCCTCGCGCTCAACGCACTGCGGGCTTGCGGACTTTCACCCAAACGACTTCCGTCGAATTCGGCGCCCAATGGAAAACCGGTCAGCACAGCGCGCTGATGTTTTCCGCACGCCTGGGCCATGATTTCACCCAATGCGAAGTGCATGCGAATGATTGGCTCAATACGGCGGCAATCGAAGTGGTTGCGGTGGTGGACAAAAACCGCTCAGTGGCGGCCTATCTGGTGCAGAGCGATTACAGACTGGTGCGCGCCGACGGCACCTCAGTGACGGACGGCTTCAGCTACACCGATGGCAATAGCCTGCACATCAGCCAGTACGCGGCAACCGAGCCCGAAATCATCGTCGCGCCAGATACGGAGGCAGTCGAAGATCAGGCTGTGCAGCCGTCTCTGAGCGAGAACGAAATCAGCGCCCCGCTGCCAGAGCCCGACCCGTCCGCCGCTACAGATAGCGCGCCATGATTTCATCGACCACGCCTTCTTTGCGCAGTTGATCCAGCGCGGTCTGAAGCTTGTTCACCACCTCATCGGAAACGTCCTTGTTCAGCGCCAGGTACAGCTCGGCGCTGTTGAAGCGCAGCACGGTCTTCAGACCGGTCACGCCATCCTGCCGCGCCAGATAACGGCCGGCAGGATCACCCGTGGCCCACAGATCGATCTGGCCGTTGACAAGTTTTTTTGCATTGTCCTGATCACGCAGCACCACGATCGGCTTCAGGCCCTGCTTGGTCAGCGTTTCGGCAATCGCGTCACCCTTGTAGGCGCCGATCTTGTACTTGCGCGCATCATTGAGCGTCTCGAGAGTGATCTTGCTGTCAGCCTTGGCCAGCAGGATCCAGTCATCCGGGCCGATCGGGCCGACCCACTTGAACAGTTTTTCGCGATCGGGCAGGCGCGCCATGACGAAGGCCCCGTAGCCGGGATTTTCCAGCGCGAGTTTGTAGACGCGCTCCCAGGGGAAACGCAGGGTCAGGCTGTAAGTGAGGCCGGCGCGCTGGAACATCTCGCGAACGATGTCAGTGGCAATGCCGTTGATGTTTTCGCCCTGAGCGAAATTCTTGCCGTTTTTCGCCATGTTGTACGGCGGGAAGTTTTCGGTGAGCAGCACCAGATCGGTGGCGGGACTGGTTTCGCCCCGGGCATTGCTGATGAGCAACAATGAGGCGCTGGCGAGAACAACAAGCAGGCGTTTGATCATGTCGGGCTACCGGAATCCATGGCGTGCCCAAGAGTGCCTTGGGTGCGCCATGCTGTCCACTGGCCTGTATGAAATCAATGCGCCTCGGCCCAATCGGGGGCGGCGATAAGATATTCCTTCGGCGGGCCTTTCTTAACTACGCCAACAACAAACAGAGTTGAAACTCCTGGCAATAACCACATAACTTACATTTGGCTACAGCACAAATAACATAACAATGAAAGATTCAAATTAGAGTAATTGGAACCAGGCTTTATTATTTCACCCCTCGACTAAGGATCGGTCATGAACTACACATCAAAAATAACAGCAATTATTGCCTTTCCGGCAATCATCTTCGCTCTAACGTCTTGTTCATATGCAGTTCCTGCACCTGCAGAGCCGGTTCTTTTGAACAATTCTCTTGGCCAGAATAATCACTTGAATGGTATTGGACAGATCTTCAAAGGAGACCTTCGCTATTGCACGGCTTTTCTCGTCGACAGCCGCGACTCTGAAAATAACGCAAACGGCCCGGCGTATATCCTTACCAACGGACATTGCGCGTCCATCTGGACTGGAACGGTCGCGGATCTTTCCTATGAGGGCCAGATACAATTCAATTACTTTCAAGACACTCAGCTGGAGGGCAGGCGTTACGACATCCAAAAGATCAACTGGGCCAGCCTGGCCGGCACCGATGTAGCGGTCATGCAATTGAACAGTTCGCTGCAAGCGGTGATCGCCGCCGGCATCAACCCGCTCAAGGCGGCGCCCAAAGCACCTGAGCAACTCACCCAGGTCACGGTTATCGGCGCGCCCTCAAGTGCGCCGGGCCTGAGGCTCTCGTCCTGTACTCAAGAGCCAGCAAACACGACACTGATCAAGTATCTGACCGTTCATACCGATTACCAGAAACAGGATTGCAAAGGCATTGAACCGGGGTCATCCGGTTCTCCGGTCATTGATATCGCTACGGGAGAAGTTACCGGCGTCCTGTCGGGAACCACTTATGGGATATCAACGGGCGACTTGTGCTTTTGGCATGGACTTTGTGCAAAGCCTGATCGCCGATCCGTTTTGCCTGATCAGGCCAGCCAGAGTTTCCCGATTGATTATCTGATGCCCTGTTTTTCTGAAGGTCGCTTCAACATGAATGCGCCTGCCTGCTCGCTAAAGCCTGAATTCAATTTCAGAGCCAGAACCAACTCAGACGTTACGCTTTATAAAGCACCTCAGAAGGAATACGAAAAGAGTCCAGCCTGGGACGTGAACTTTTCAATGAGCACGAAATTCTTTCGATTCAAAACCGTGCGCGACGCCCATGCCTGTTACCTGCCAGAAGATTACAGCAACCCGATCAATCTCAGCACCGGCCTTGTTGATGCACCGATCGGCAGCATGGCAGGCTTATATTATCTGTGCCTGGTGGGTGTCGACTCAGTTGAGCAACAACTCATCGCGGGCGAATTACGCAACACACAAATTCTGCCGGCGCGGCTGGTTAATCCAGGCGGGATTTCACTGTCTGAACCGGCGCCTCACATCAAGCACGGCGCTGAAGAACTGCTGATCGAATATCGTCAAACCACCGATCGCAATATCTGGACTCAGATATACGTCGGGGCAGTCGATTCAACAGACTGCGCCGGCATCGATTCGAGAAGCTACACCAAGATAGGCGACAGCTTTCTGGTACCCAACGAAGCCCTGCCGTTGACGCTGTGCAGCTACACCATGGATCGCGACTTCAATACCTCTGCCGTGCGCACAGAAATACTGCAAAAACCTTGACCCGTCGGGCGGCAAGCAACCCGCATGGGTTTGCGCCCGACCGTGTTCAGACTCAACCTGATCAGCGCATCACGATGCCGCGATGCGCCATGTAAGCCTTGGCTTCCTGCACGGTGTATTCGCCAAAGTGGAAAATACTCGCCGCCAGCACCGCACTGGCGTGGCCTTCAAGAATGCCGTCAGCCAGATGCTGCAGATTGCCAACGCCGCCGGAGGCGATCACCGGAATGCCCAGCGCGTCGCTGATCGCGCGGGTCACGCCGAGGTCGAAGCCGTTCTTCATGCCGTCCTGATCCATGCTGGTCAGGAGGATCTCGCCGGCACCGAGGCCTTCCATTTTCTTCGCCCACTCGACTGCGTCGAGGCCGGTCGGCTTGCGCCCGCCGTGGGTGAAGATTTCCCAGCGCGGGGTTTCGCCGGGGCCGGAGACTTTCTTGGCGTCGATGGCGACGACGATGCACTGCGAGCCGAAATGCTGCGCAGCTTCGCCGACGAACTCCGGGTTGAACACAGCAGCGGTGTTGATCGAGACCTTGTCCGCGCCGGCATTGAGCAGGTTGCGGATGTCCTGCACGGTGCGCACGCCACCGCCGACGGTCAGCGGGATGAACACCTGACTGGCCATGCGCTCGACGGTATGCAGCGTGGTGTCACGACCGTCGACGCTGGCGGTGATGTCAAGGAAGGTAATCTCGTCGGCACCCTGCTCGTCGTAGCGACGGGCGATTTCCACCGGGTCACCGGCGTCGCGGATGTTCTCGAACTTCACGCCTTTAACGACCCGGCCGTTGTCCACGTCCAGGCAAGGGATTATGCGTTTGGCCAGCGCCATGGTCAGTCCTCAGCCTTGGTACGAATCGCAGAAAGCTTGCGCTTCGGCGACGTCGAGGGTGCCTTCGTAAATCGCCCGGCCCGTGATCGCGCCGATGATGCCCGGTGCCTTGGCGTCGAGCAGCGACTTGATGTCACCCAGGTTGTGGATGCCGCCGGAAGCGATCACCGGGATCTTAGTCGCCGCAGCCAGCGCAGCGGTGAACGGTACGTTGCAGCCCTGCATCATGCCGTCTTTGGCGATGTCGGTATAAACGATCGACGAGACGCCGTCGGCTTCAAACTGTTTGGCCAGGTCAATGACCTGCACGGTGCTGATTTCCGCCCATCCATCGGTGGCGACGAAGCCGTCTTTGGCATCCAGACCCACGATGATCTTGCCCGGAAAGGCGCGGCAGGCCTCAGCGACGAACGCCGGATCCTTAACGGCTTTGGTGCCGATGATCACGTAGCTCACGCCGGCCTTGACGTAGTGCTCGATGGTTTCCAGCGAACGGATGCCGCCACCGATCTGGATCGGCAGGGTCGGGTAACGCTTGGCGATCGCGGTGACCACTTCACCGTTGACCGGCTGGCCTTCAAAAGCACCATTCAGATCGACCAGATGCAGACGACGGCAACCGCCCTCCACCCACTTGGCAGCCATGCTCACCGGGTCATCGGAGAACACCGTGGAATCTTCCATGCGGCCCTGGCGCAGACGTACGCAAGCACCGTCTTTGAGATCGATAGCGGGAATAATCAGCATCTGGCAAACCTTAAAATTGGAATGTTCAGCTTGGCTCGGGAATCAGTTTTTCTCGAGCGCCCACAGGTCGCTTTCGATGCTTTCAAACCGTTCCTTGAGGTGGGTCTGCACATCGAAAATCGCCCTGTTGTAATAGTGCGGAGCAATCTCGCGGGTAAACAGCTCAAGAATTTCCGCCGCCTCGAACGAACCCAGATCCAGTTCGAAACGGTCTTCCATGAACCGCTGAATCTTGCGATTGGCCTCGCTCTCCTGCTCGGGAGTGAGGGTCAGAATCGGCGGCTTGGATTTCTTGACAGCCATTTACCAGCGACCGTCCCACGCAGCGAAGTTCTGCAGCAGTTGCAGGCCGTGGGTATGGCTTTTCTCCGGGTGGAACTGCACGGCGAAACGCGAACCGTCGGCCAGCGCTGCGGCGAAATCGACACCGTAATGACCGCTTCCCACCACCTGACGCGCATTGGCGGCGGCGATGTAGTAGCTGTGCACGAAGTAGAAACGCGCCAGATCCGGGATGTCATGCCACAACGGGTGACTGATATTCTGCTTCACCTCGTTCCAGCCCATGTGCGGGACCTTCAGGTGCTCGCCGTCTTCGTGCAGATCCTTGCCGAAGAATTTCACCGCGCCTGGAAACAGGCCGATGCAGTCGACGCCGGCGTTCTCTTCGCTGGTATCGAGCAGGGCTTGCATGCCGACACAAATGCCGAGGAACGGCCGATCCTGGCTGACCTCACGGACCAGCGAATCGAAGCCGAGGCGACGGATCTCCGCCATGCAATCGCGAATCGCGCCAACGCCCGGGAAGACCACGCGGTCGGCTTCGCGAATCACGTTCGCATCGCTGGTGATCAGCACCTTGCCGGCGCCGACATGCTCCAGGGCCTTGGCCACCGAGTGCAGGTTGCCCATGCCGTAGTCGATAACTGCAACCGTCTGCATTACAAAACGCCTTTGGTCGAAGGCATCTGCCCGGCCATGCGCTCGTCCAGCTCGACGGCCATGCGCAGCGCGCGGCCGAAAGCCTTGAACACGGTTTCGATCTGGTGGTGAGTGTTGGTGCCGCGCAGGTTGTCGATGTGCACGCTGACCAGCGCATGGTTGACGAAGCCCTGAAAGAACTCCTGGAACAGGTCAACGTCGAAGCCGCCGACCGTGGCGCGGGTGTACGGCACGTGCATCTGCAGGCCCGGGCGACCGGAGAAATCGATCACCACGCGCGACAGCGCTTCATCGAGCGGCACGTAGGCGTGGCCGTAGCGACGGATGCCTTTCTTGTCGCCAATGGCTTTGGCGAACGCCTGGCCGAGGGTGATACCGACGTCTTCCACCGTATGGTGATCGTCGATATGCAGATCGCCCTTGCATTCGATATCCAGATCGATCAACCCGTGACGGGCGATCTGATCCAGCATGTGCTCAAGAAAAGGGACACCGATATCGAATCGGGCCTTTCCGGTGCCATCAAGGTTGATCGAGGCTTTGATCTGGGTTTCCAGAGTGTCGCGCTCGACAGACGCCTTACGTTCGGCCATCACCAGCTCCGCAAAATCATTGGGCGAAAAAGGCAGCCATTATAGGCACGCAGGAAGCAAACAGAAACACGAGAGGTGAGATGGTTGACGGATAGAATGCCCGGCGGTCGCGGGTAGACATGTCCATACAAGCCATTACGGGCATGCCAGAAACAAATGTGGGAGCGGGCTTGCCCGCGAAAGCGGTGGATCAGCCAACATTGATGTCGACTGACAGGACGCCTTCGCGAGCAAGCCCGCTCCCACAGGTTTGGTGGCGGCCTGAGGATTCTCAGGCCAACACCTTAGTGAAACAGTACCGCCGTCTTCTGCAGGGTCACCCACACACCCCACGCCAACGGAATACCCACCACCAGCCATGCCGCGATCGCCAGAGGCTTGGTGCCCGGCGCCGCTTTCCACTCCAGAACGGTGCTGGCATCGGCACCCTTGTCGTGGCCCAGCGCCTGTTCGGCGGCCAGTTCGGCGTCGGTCATGAAGTACTTGTCGGCCACCGGGCGCACCATCAGGTTGCACAGGAAGCCCAGCACCAGCAGGCCGGCGAGGATGTACAGGGTGATGTCGTAAGCGGCAGCGCGTTCCACGCCGATGCTCAACTGATATTCACGCAGGTAGTTGACCAGCACCGGACCGAGTACACCGGCAGCAGCCCAGGCAGTCAGCAGACGACCGTGGATCGCACCGACCATTTGCGTACCGAACAGGTCCGCCAGATACGCCGGCACCGTGGCAAAACCACCGCCGTACATCGACAGGATGATGCAGAACGCCGCCACGAACAGCGCGACGTTGCCCAGGTGGCCCATGTTCGGAATCAGCGCGTACAAGGCAAAACCCAAGGCAAAGAACACGAAGTAGGTGTTCTTGCGGCCCAGGTAGTCCGAGAAGGAGGCCCAGAAGAAGCGCCCACCGATGTTGAACAGGCTCAGCAGACCGGTGAAGCCCGCAGCGATCGCCGCGATCGAGGCCAGTTGGCCAGCGTCGAGTTGACCGAACGGCACATCAACGCCTAGCAGTTTACCGCCGAACACTTCCTGCAACAGCGGCGACGCCATGCCGAGGATGCCGATACCGGCAGATACGTTCAGGCACAGCACCAGCCAGACCAGACGGAATTGCGGAGTTTTCCACGCGACGTTCACGTGCACGTGACGGTTGGTGATCATCGCGTTCGAGGCTTTCTTCGCCGGCGCGGTCCAGCCTTCAGGCTTCCAGCCGGTTGGCGGCACGCGGTAGGACAGTGCGCCACCGATCATGAACACGAAATAGATCGCAGCCATGGCCACGAAACTCTGCCATACGCCCACGCCTTCAGCCGAAGCGAAGTGGCTCATCAGCGCAGTCGCCAACGGTGCACCGACCATCGCGCCGCCACCGAAACCCATGATCGCCATGCCGGTCGCCATACCGCGCTTGTCCGGGAACCACTTGATCAGGGTCGACACCGGCGAGATATAACCCAGGCCCAGACCGATGCCGCCGATCACGCCGGAGCCGATCCACATCAGCCAGATCTGGTGGGTATAGATACCCAGCGCGGAAATCAGCAGACCACCGCACCAGCACAAGGCCGAGACCACGCCCGCTTTACGAGGCCCGGCGTGTTCCAGCCAGCCACCCCAGATCGCTGCCGAGCAGCCGAGGAAGATGAAGAACAGCGTGTAGATCCAGCCGAGCATGGAGATCGGCCAGTCGCAGTTCGACGAAAATACCTGTGCGATGAAGCTCATGTCCGGCGCGCAAGCCACCGGCGAGGTAACGCCGAGTGCCTTGGACAGCGGCAACCAGAACACCGAGAAGCCGTAGGCCATGCCGATGCACAGGTGAATGGCCAAAGCGGCCGGTGGAACCAGCCAGCGGTTGAAACCGGGCTTGGCGATGATGCGTTCCTTGGACAGGAACGCAGGCTGGTCGGCTTTGAGGCCGTCCGCCGTGATGCTCGTGCTCATTGTGTATCCCCCAATTGTTAGTATGGTTCGCCAGCCACTGCTCACCCTCGGCCTTATGCACGCAGGCATGACCGTTTTTTGAGGTGAAGCTCCTTGAAGGCGCGACGTTAAGTCGCAGACGGGCGGACGAACTGGCGAAGGTTACCATTCTCAGGTGACAGAAAAACCAAACTGATATCACCTTTTTTCTGTCAGCTGCGTCCGTCCCCTGAAGGAGCTGCGGAACGCTGCGATCTTTTGATGTATTTGAAAAATGCCAAAATCAAAAGATCGCAGCGTTCCGCGGCTCCTACAGTCGGCATTTCAACGGGGTTACCATGCCGGATGTTGTTGAGGTGTCTGACGACAGATATATGCATTTGGTACTTGTCCCATTTATGCGTGCGAAAAGTTACCCATCGCCTCGGTGTGGCTGAACAGCGGGTGAACCAAGCGCCGAAAAAGGCGTCGCAAACGGGGGCCTGATTGCGCTTTCCGGCGCCAGCCGGGCACCCTCAAACACAGACGCCGGTGGCAAAGTGGCAGGTACCGTTGCCGACCCTCGGCAGATGACGCCACACCGAACCGGGTGCCGGCAGCGCTATACTCCCCGGCCATATGACCAATTCGACTAACTACAAGGACTCGCCCATGAAAGCGTTCGGCAAAATCCTGGGTCTGGTACTTCTCGGGCTGTTGCTGATCATTGTGGCGGCAGGTTTTGCCCTGACCCACCTCTTCGATCCCAACGACTACAAAGACGAGATCCGCCAGATAGCCCGCGACAAGGCCCACATCGAGCTGACGCTCAATGGCGATATCGGCTGGAGCCTGTTCCCGTGGCTCGGCCTGGAATTGCACGAAGCCAGCGTCGCCACCCTGGCCAAACCTGCCGAACCGTTTGCCGACCTGCAGATGCTCGGCCTGTCCGTGCGCGTGCTGCCGCTATTGCGCCGCGAGGTGCAGATGAGTGACGTGCGTGTGGAAGGCCTCAACCTGCGCCTGAACCGTGACAAGAACGGCCACGGCAATTGGGAAGACATTGGCAAGGTCCCAGTGGCGCCCGGCTCGACTCCACCCGCCACGCCGGGCGCGACCGCCAGCGAGCCGACCGTCGCCGTGGAAAAACCGGCGCAACCGATCCGCCTCGACATCGACAGCCTGACCGTCAACAACGCCCGCGTTGAGTACACCGACGAGCTGACCGGCAAGCAGTTCAGCGCCGAAAGCATCCAGTTGAGCACCGGCCCGGTCCACGAATCGACCAATATCCCGGTGAAAGCCACTGCATTCCTCGGCACCAACCAACCGGTGCTGCGCGTACGCACCGAGCTCAACGGCGAGCTGCGCTTCGAGCGCGCACTGCAGCGCTACAAGTTCGAAGACATGAAACTCACTGGCGAACTCGCTGGCGATCCGCTGCAAGGCAAGACCATGACCTTCTCTGCTCAGGGCCAGTTGTTGCTGGACAAAGCAGCTAACGTCGCCGAATGGACCGGCATCAAGATCTCCGCCAACCAGCTTCGCGCCTTGGGCGAACTAAAAGCCAACGACCTCGACAAGACGCCGCAGATCACCGGCGGCATTTCCATTGCCCAATTCGATCTGGCGAAATTCGTCGACAGCGTCGGCCAGACACTGCCGGCCATGGCTGAGGGCAGTCTGAGCAAGGTTGAACTGGTCAGCCGCATCGCGGCGACGCCCAGCAGCATCGCCTTCGACAACATCAACCTGAAGCTCGACGACAGCAGCATCAGCGGCCGTATCGCCGTCGAAGACTTTGCCAAGCAATCGTTGCGGATGATCCTCAAAGCCGACACCTTCAACGCCGACCGTTATCTGCCGCCAAAATCGGCGCAGGCCAACAGCGCCACGCAAACGCGTCAGGCCGAAGTTGCCAGCACCGAGGCCGGTGCCGTCGCAGGCACCACGCCGCTGCCGGACAAACCGAGCAAAACCGCCTGGAGTACCGAGCGCCTGCTGCCGGTCGAACGCCTGGCCAAACTCGATGTGGACGCTGACCTGACCTTCGGCCAATTGACCCTCGACAAGTTGCCGATCGACAACGCCGCGCTCAAGGCCAGCGGTCAGGGCGGCCTGTTGACCCTGACCAATCTCAGCGGCGACTTGTACAACGGTGGATTTGTCGCCAACGGCACGCTCGACGTGCGCCCGAGTGCGCCGGTGTTGAATCTGCAGACCCGACTCAATCGCGTTCCCGCAGAAAAAATCATCGAAAGCCAAGGCAAGAACCCGCCGGTCAAAGGCCTGGTGACATTGACCAGCAGCTTCACCGGCAGCGGCAACAGCCAACAGGCGCTGATCGATACGCTCAACGGCAACGCCAGTTTCGTCATCAACAATGGCGTGCTGCTCAACGCCAACCTTGAGCAGCAACTGTGCAAAGGCATCGCCACGCTCAATCGCAAAACCCTCAGCGGCGAGCCACGCGGCAAGGACACTCCGTTCGAAGAACTCAAGGGCAATCTGACCGTGCGCAACGGCGTTGCCAACAACCCTGACCTGAAAGTGCGCATTCCCGGCATGACCGTCAACGGTGACGGCGATATCGATCTGCGCGTTTTGGGTATGGACTACCGCGTCGGCATCATTGTCGAGGGCGACACCAGCGCCATGCCCGATCCGGCCTGTCAGGTCGGCGACAAATTCGTCGGTATCGAGTGGCCCCTGCGCTGCCGTGGCCCGCTGGAACTGGGCGCAAAGGCCTGCCGCATCGACAATGACCGTCTCGGTCAGGTCGCCAGCAAGATGGCTGGCAACAAGCTCAGCGAAAAGATCGACGAGAAACTGGGCGACAAAGTCAGCCCGGAACTGAAAAACGCATTGAAGGGGCTGTTCAAGCGATGACAGCGGAGCAGTTTTCCACGGCGGTGCTGGAGTGGTTCGACCGCCATGGCCGCCACGATTTGCCGTGGCAGCAGGACATCAATCCGTATCGGGTCTGGGTTTCCGAGATCATGTTGCAGCAGACTCAGGTCAGCACGGTGCTCAATTACTTCGAGCGCTTCATGGCAGCGCTGCCAACGGTCCAGGCACTGGCCGAAGCCCCGGAAGACGAGGTACTGCATCTGTGGACGGGGCTGGGTTATTACACTCGCGCACGCAATCTGCAGAAGACCGCGAAGATCGTCGTCAGCCAGTACGCTGGCGAATTCCCGCGAGACGTGGAGAAACTCACCGAGCTACCGGGTATCGGCCTGTCCACCGCCGGCGCGATTGCCAGCATCAGCATGGGCCTGCGCGCGCCGATCCTCGACGGCAACGTCAAACGGGTGCTGGCGCGCTTCACCGCGCAGGAGGGTTACCCCGGCGAGCCGAAGGTCGCCAAACAGCTGTGGGCCAACGCTGAGCGCTTCACCCCGCACGATCGGGTCAACGCCTACACCCAGGCGATGATGGATCTTGGCGCCACACTCTGCACGCGCAGCAAGCCGAGCTGCCTGTTGTGCCCGCTGGAGCGAGGCTGCGAAGCGCATATGCTGGGCCTGGAAACCCGCTACCCGATCCCCAAGCCGCGCAAGGCCATCCCACAGAAGCGCACGCTGATGCCGATGCTCGCCAATGGCGACGGCGCGATTCTGCTTTATCGCCGCCCGTCCTCGGGGCTGTGGGGCGGTTTGTGGAGCCTGCCGGAACTGGATGATCTGGAAGATCTGCAACATCTGGCCGATCAGCACTCGCTGACCATGGGCCAGCAGCAAGCACTGCCGAGCCTGGTCCATACGTTCAGCCATTTCCAGTTGTCCATCGAACCCTGGCTGGTTCAGGTGCAGGAGGCCAGTCATCACGTGGCCGAGGCCGACTGGCTCTGGTATAACCTCGCCACCCCGCCGCGCCTGGGCCTTGCTGCCCCGGTCAAGACCTTGCTCGAACGCGCGGCCGCCGTCTTGAATGCAGGAGAATCGCCATGACCCGCACCGTAATGTGCCGCAAGTACAAAGAACAACTGCCCGCGCTGGAACGCGCCCCGTTCCCGGGTGCCAAGGGCCAGGACATTTTCGACCACGTCTCGGCCAAGGCCTGGGCCGACTGGCAGAAACACCAGACCCTGCTGATCAACGAAAAGCGCCTGAACATGATGAACGCCGAAGATCGCAAATACCTGCAGGGCGAAATGGACAAGTACTTCTCCGGCGAGGAATACGCCAAGGCCGAAGGCTACGTGCCGCCAGCCGAATAACCCGCAGATTTCGTAAGCGACGGAATTAATTTAAGAAATTTTCAAAAAGTCGTTGACGTAAATCCGAAAAACCCTTTTAATGCGCCCCGTTGCCCAGATAGCTCAGTCGGTAGAGCAGGGGATTGAAAATCCCCGTGTCGGCGGTTCGATTCCGTCTCTGGGCACCAAATACCGAAAACCCTGAATCGCAAGATTCGGGGTTTTTTTATGCCTGCGATTTAATGAGGCTGGTTTCGCACCGCTTGATCCGCGCTACCATCAGCCCCCCTTACGGAAGAGGGTCATCCCCGCCATGAACCAGAAACGAACCCGCGTGCCCCTGCCCCATCCGCCGCCGCCCCGGGAAGGTCTGGTGTCCAGAGGACTGGCAATGATGATTTGCCTGTTTCTGATCGGTACCGGCGCGTTGCTGGGCTACTCGGCCATCGATGGCGTTATCCACGAGACGATCACCACCGCCACGCGCGGCGGGCCGGCCAAGGTCTACACCCTCGCCATGCAGCCGGGCGCGTACTGGTTTCATGTCGTACTTCAAGGTCTGTTCGGCATGTTACTGATGGCCGCAGGCCTGGCGTGGCACAGACTGACGCGCATCGACAAACCCGCGGCCAGAACCAAACGCAAATCAGGTTCGCGCTAACGGTTGTCGCCACGCGTACGAAATGGACTACAGACGTCAGCCCGGCAAAGCTTCGGTCCTCGGCAACGTCCTGCAATCGCCATCTCCTCTTCCTGCGGACTTCACCGTCTCCCCCGACATACTCAAACGGCGACAATCGTCATGCTTTTGCGTCTGTTCACTCTGACGCGGAAGACCCGATGAGCCAGCTCATACCTGCTGACACGCAAGACCCGAAAGTCGATTCACTGCTGGGCGAACTGGGCGAGTTGATTCGCCAGGCGCGGCAAAAAGTCCTGCGCGCGGTTGATACGATTCAAGTGCAGACTTGCTGGCAGATCGGCCGGCATATTGTCGAGTTTGAGCAAAAAGGCGCTCAGCGGGCAGGCTATGGTCAGCAGTTGCTGGCGCTGCTGGCGAAGGATCTGACGGAGCAGTTCGGGAAGGGCTTTGACGCCTCCAATCTGCGCTACATGCGCCTCTTTTATCAGGCGTTTCCAATTCGTGACGCACTGCGTCACGAATTGAGCTGGACCCATTACCGTCGCCTGCTACGCGTCGAAAGCGAGAAAGCGCGCCTGTGGTACATGAACGAATGTGCCGACCTCAACTGGTCGAGCCGCGCCCTTGATCGGCAGATCCTGACGCTCTATTACGAGCGCCTGCTCATGAGTCAGGACAAAACCGAAGTGGTCGAGGAAGCGACCACCAACATCAACGCGATGAAATGCAATCCACGGGAATTCATTCGCGATCCGGTCATGCTCGAATTCCTCGGCCTGCCCTCGGCGGGCAAAGTCAGGGAAAGCGGCCTCGAACAAGCTCTCATCGATCACCTGCAAAGCTTTCTGCTTGAACTGGGCAAAGGCTTCTCCTTTGTCGCTCGGCAACAACGCATGAGCACTGACGGCGTTGATCTCTACATCGATCTGGTGTTCTACAACTACCTGCTCAAGTGCTTCGTGATTATCGACCTCAAACGCGGCAAGCTCAGCGCCCGCGACGTCGGGCAGATGGACATGTATGTACGCATGTACGACGAGCTCAAGCGCAGCGAGGGCGACAAGCCGACTGTCGGCATCATTCTGAGCGCCGAGAGCAACGACTCGGTTGCGCGTTATTCGATGCTCAAGGGCAATGAGCAACTGTTCGCCAGCAGTTACAAAACGATATTGCCGAGCGAAGAAGAGTTACGCGCCGAGCTGAACCGCGAACAGGCGCTGATTGAAGAACGCTTGCTCACCCAATCCGCTGAATAAACCGGCTGGATTGTTCACAGGCACCACTGAGACTATCGTTGGCAACTCTCCGCCGAGGTCACGCGCCATGAGCAGTCAGCACACAACCGAACTGGAAGATGTGGAATTGAGCCAACCGGTTCTGACTGCAAGCGAAGGTATTTCCTTCAAGGAAACCGCCGATGACGGCTATGCACTGGGCGGTTTCACCTGGCGCCACACCTCGCCCAACCCGCAACGCCCGGTGGTCATCATCAACGCCGCCACGTCCGTGCGTTGCCGTCACTACTCACGATTCGCGGCTTACCTGTTCAGCCATGGCTTCGACGTGATGACCTACGACTACCGCGGCATCGGCGAATCGCGCCGCGCTTCGATCAAAGGCTTGAACGCGTCATGGACGGATTGGGGCGCACTGGATTTCGAAGCGATGCTCAAACGTGCGCAGCGGGAGTTTCCCGGGCAGCCGATCGATGTGGTCGGCCATAGCTTCGGCGGTTGCGCGGCGGGGCTCGCCGAATCCGGCAGAGTCATCCGACGGTTGGTCACTGTCGGCGCGCAGTTTGCGTACTGGCGCGATTACGCTCCCGAGCAGCGCTGGCGCATGTTGGGCAAATGGCATGTGGTCATGCCTTTGTTGACGCTGCTCTGCGGCTATTTCCCCGGCAAGCGGCTCGGCTGGCTGGAAGACACGCCAAAGGGCGTTGTACACGACTGGAGCACGCCTGCCGCGCGGTTCGAACAGCGCCCGAGCGGTCGCGTTCTGATGCAGAAGACCGGTGCCCTGCCCTTCACCAACGTCCGCGCGCAAACTCTGGCCATCAGCATCAGCGACGACCCTTACGGCACGATCCCGGCCATCGAACGCCTGCTCGACTACTTCAGCAACGCGGCAAAAACCCACCTGCGTATCGAGCCGCCGGACATCGGCGAGCAACAAGTCGGACATTTCGCCTTTTTTCGCAGCGCATACCAAGCCACACTATGGCCCATCGCTCTGACCTGGCTGCAGACCGGCGCACTGGCCCCCGACACACCCGGACGGCAAGTCCCGCGCAGCTGAGCCCTTCTCCACGCACGACGGAACACACCATGGCCTCCGCCAACAAGCAGCAAAAACGCGCCGCCCGGGCCAAGACCAAGGCCAAGCAGAACCGCACCAAACGCGCCGAGACGCCGGTCGAACTGGATCCGAACGACGACCGCATCGACTTCGAATCGGTGGACCTGACCGAGCTGTTCAAGAAAATGATCGACGCCGAGAAGATCAGCCAACAAGCCATGTGCACGACCTTCCTCGAAGATCCGCTCTTGGAACTGGTGTATGAGCAGGAAGGCGAAGAAGGTGCGATGGATTTCATCCTCGCCGCGCTGATCGAGTATCGCCAGTGGTCGCAGGAAACCGACGAAGCCGGCGCGCTGGCGTGGATCGAATCCCCGGCCTTCCAGGCCGACTATGTAGCGGCGTCCGACGCGATCGCCGCACAAACCCAACAGAAGAACTGAGTTCCCATGGCATCCCTGAACAAGCAACACAAACGCGCCAAACGCGCCAAGGCCAAAGCCAAGCAAATCCGCATGGTCGGTCGTAAACCGCTGGATCAGGACGAAGACCTCGGCCACCTCGCCGAGCCGATCCCGGAATACACCCTGGCGATGTTCAGCAAAATGCGCGACGCCGAAGCCGTCAGCCGCAACGACATGCTGCTGACGCTGCTGCGCGAACTGGCCTTCATCATCGTCGACCATCCTGAACTGCTGGACATGGAAAACGCCGACAACGAAGGCATGGCCGCCACCCACCTGGCCGCCGACATGCTCATCGACTACCGCATGTGGGCCGACGGCATGACGATCGAAGAAGCCCAGGCCTGGCTGAGCGAACCGCAGTTCATCACCGATTTCGGGGTGGCGCTGGATGCTTATGGCAAATCAGTGGACTCGCCGGAAGAAAAGAGCGAATAAATCCTGCGCAGAAACAAAAACGGCCGCTCGTCATCCCTGACAGCGGCCGTTTTCACATCACGCGTTGCGACTCAGTTCAACACCACCGCACCACGCTTTTCCAGCTTGCGACGGCGCGATACCAGCAGGCCGGCAGCCACCACCAGCAGGCTCAGCAGGCCGGTGGCGAGGATTTCCACGCGATGGGCTTCCTGGAACAGCATGATGGTCAGCGCCGCGACGATGAAGATGATCACCGCCCAGGTCAGGCCCGGGAACAGCCACATGCTGAAGACGATCTTCTCGCCGCGCGCCATGCGCTGTTTGCGCATACGCAGTTGCGAGAAGGCGATCACCAGATACACCAGCAGCGCGATGGCGCCGGAGCTGGCCAGGAGGAATTCGAACACCGCGGCCGGCGCCACGTAGTTGGCGAAAGTGCAGAGGAACGCGGCGCCGGTCGACAACATCACCGCCCAGTAAGGCGTCCCGCTTTTGTTGGTGCGGGTCGACATGGCCGGGGCATCGCCGCGTTTGCCGAGCGAGAACAGCATGCGCGAAGACGTGTACAGCGCCGAGTTCAGGCAACTGGTCACCGCGACCAGCACGACGATATCGACGATCATCTTGGCGTTCGGGATGCCCATGCGCTCAAGTACGGTCTGGTAGGAACCCAGGTTGGCCAGCGTAGGATCGTTCCAGGGCACCAGCGCCACGACGATGAAGATCGACACCAGATAGAAAAGGCCGATCCGCCAGATCACCGAGTTGGTCGCTTTGGAGATCTGCTTGCCCGGGTCTTTCGATTCCGCCGCCGCGATGGTGACGATTTCGGTGCCCATGAACGAGAACATGGTGGTCAGGATCGCGCCCAATACAGCGCCCATGCCATTAGGCAGGAAGCCACCGCTGTCGAACAGATGCGACACACCGCTGACCTGACTGGTCGGCAGGAAGCCAAAAATCGCCGCCAGCCCGAGGCCGATGAAGCCGATGATCGCCAGCACTTTGATCAGGGCGAACCAGAACTCGAATTCGCCGTAGTTCTTCACGCTGAACAGGTTGGTCACGGTCAGCAGCATGGTGATGACCAGAGCGAAGGCCCAAATGTCCACGCCCGGGAACCATGCGTGGAGGATGGTTGCGGCGGCATTGGCCTCCAGCGGAATCACCAGCACCCAGAACCACCAGTACAACCAGCCGATGGTGAAACCGGCCCAGTGGCCGATCGCGCGGTCAGCGTAAGTCGAGAACGAACCGGTGTCCGGCGAGGCGACGGCCATTTCGCCGAGCATGCGCATCACCAGCACCACCAGAGTACCGGCGGCGGCGTAAGCCAGCAGCACGGCCGGGCCGGCGGCAGCAATGGCGTGGCCGGAGCCGACAAACAGACCGGCGCCGATCACACCGGCGATCGACAACATGGTCACATGACGCGGTTTGAGCCCCTGTTCGAGGCCAGTGGAGCTTGGGGTACTGCTCATAGAGACTACCTTTGCAAGGAAAGCGAGTGCATCCGGCCGGTCTGAAAAATTCTTTCTCGTAAAAAGAATCCAACGGGCTGTTCCTTATTCTGCACGCAATATTTGCGCCAAAATGTTTCAAGTCCTTGGGGGCCGGGGGTTACGACATCCGATGCAAGTCCTTGAGTTTAATGGCTATTCGCCAAAGCGTTACCCGGCGACTCACTTTAAGGACAAATCAGCGCACCAGAAACACACAGAAAAAGTGTGTGTCGCACAGAAAAAGGGCGAATAAGGAACGTTCAGCCGGATAGCGCTTCCAACACCCCGCCAAAGCTGGCAACATCGCGCCTTTTTTTACGCGGCACCCAAGGGTTTGCACGTCAAACACCCGTTCGGTTGTTGATGGGGCGACAGTCTGCTGCGCCGATGCGACAACCCGCCACCTGCCATCCGTTTACCGCTCGTAGCGCTGTTGGCTGCCATTGAAACGCTATGCTAGCTTGGCCGCCTCGCCAGGAAGGCCCGCCAACAGCAGGAGCGCAACATATATGAGGAACGCACATGGCTGAGGCCACGCCCGCGCTTGAAATCCGCAACTGCACAAACGCTACGGACAGCTTGAGGTGCTCAAAGGCATCTCGCTGACCGCCCGCGACGGCGACGTGATCTCGATCCTCGGCTCTTCCGGTTCCGGCAAGTCCACGTTCCTGCGTTGCATCAACCTGCTGGAAAACCCCCACCAGGGCCAGATCCTGGTGGCTGGTGAAGAACTCAAGCTCAAAGCCGCCAAAAATGGGGAACTGGTTGCCGCCGACGGCAAGCAGATCAATCGCCTGCGCTCGGAGATTGGTTTTGTATTTCAAAACTTTAATCTGTGGCCGCACATGAGCGTGCTCGACAATGTCATCGAAGCCCCGCGCCGCGTGCTCGGCCAGAGCAAGGCCGAGGCCATCGAAGTTGCCGAAGCCCTGCTGGCCAAGGTCGGCATCGCCGACAAGCGCCACGCCTACCCGGCGCAATTGTCCGGTGGCCAGCAACAGCGCGCAGCCATCGCCCGCACACTGGCGATGCAGCCGAAAGTGATCCTGTTCGACGAACCCACCTCCGCGCTTGACCCGGAAATGGTTCAGGAAGTACTTAGTGTCATCCGCGCATTGGCCGAAGAAGGCCGCACCATGCTGCTCGTGACCCACGAAATGGGCTTCGCCCGTCAGGTCTCCAGCGAAGTGGTGTTCCTTCATCAGGGCCTTATAGAAGAGCAAGGATCGCCACAGCAGGTGTTCGACAACCCGCTTTCGGCGCGCTGCAAACAATTCATGTCCAGCAACCGCTAACGGAGCAACATGCATGCAGAATTTCAAGAAGGTCTTTCTCGCCGCCGCCGTCACCCTCGCGTTCAGCGCCGGTGCCATGGCTGAAACCCTGAAGATGGGCATCGAAGCGGCCTACCCGCCGTTCAACAATAAAGACGCCAGCGGTCAGGTGGTCGGCTTCGACAAGGAAATCGGCGACGCCCTGTGCGCGAAGATGAAAGCCGAATGCTCGGTCGTCACCTCTGACTGGGACGGCATCATTCCGGCCCTGAACGCGAAGAAATTCGACTTCCTGATCTCCTCGCTGTCGATCACCGAAGAGCGCAAGGCCGCGGTGGACTTCACCGACCCGTACTACTCGAACAAACTGCAGTTCATCGCGCCGAAAAATGTCGACTTCAAAACCGACAAGGACTCGCTCAAAGGCAAGAAGATCGGCACCCAGCGTGCGACGCTGGCGGGCACCTGGCTGGAAGACACCTACGGTGATGACATCTCGGTCAGCCTCTACGACACCCAGGAAAACGCCTACCTCGACCTGACATCCGGTCGTGTCGACGCGATCCTCGCCGACAAGTACGCCAACTATGACTGGCTGAAAACCGACGCCGGCAAGAACTACGAGTTCAAAGGCGACCCGGTGGTGGAAAGCGACAAGATCGGCATCGCGGTGCGCAAGGGTGACAACGAGCTGCGCAACAAGCTGAACGCCGCACTGAAGGAAATCGTCGCTGACGGTACCTACAAGAAAATCAACGACAAGTATTTTCCGTTCAGCATCTATTGATCTGACCTGTGGGACCGGCGCCGTGATCAAGCGACGCCGACTCCCGACTTTGCCTCCCGCAATTTGAACAGAAACCCATGATTATCGACCTCTACGGATTCGGCCCGGCGCTTGCCGCTGGTGCGCTGATGACCGTCCAACTGGCCCTGACCGCACTGTGCCTGGGCCTGGTGCTCGGCCTGCTCGGCGCCTTGGCCAAAACTTCTCCGTACAAGCCGCTGCAGTGGCTTGGCGGCATCTATTCGACGCTGGTGCGCGGCGTCCCGGAATTACTCTGGGTGCTGTTGATCTACTTCGGTACGGTCAACCTGATGCGCGCGCTCGGTGAATACTTCGGCAATCCCGACTTGCAACTCAATGCCTTCGCCGCCGGCGTGATCGCCCTGGGCCTTTGCTTCGGCGCCTACGCCACGGAAGTATTTCGCGGCGCGATTCTCGCCATTCCCAAGGGCCATCGTGAGGCCGGCCAGGCCCTGGGCCTGTCGAAATGGCGCATTTTTACCCGGTTGATCATGCCGCAGATGTGGCGCATCGCCCTGCCGGGCCTGGGCAATCTGTTCATGATCCTGATGAAAGACACCGCGCTGGTTTCTGTTATCGGCCTGGAAGAAATCATGCGTCACGCGCAGATCGGCGTGACTGTGTCGAAACAGCCGTTCACCTTTTATATGGTCGCGGCCGTCATGTATCTGGGCCTGACGGTGCTGGCGATGACCGGCATGCACTTCCTGGAAAAACGCGCCGCACGCGGCTTTGCGAGGAGCGCTCAGTGAACTGGGAAGTGATCATCAAGTGGCTGCCGAAACTGGCGCAAGGCGCGACGCTGACGCTGGAACTGGTCGCCATCGCTGTCATCGCCGGCCTGCTGCTCGCCATTCCGCTGGGCATCGCCCGCTCTTCGAAACGCTGGTACGTGCGCTCGCTGCCATACGCGTACATCTTCTTTTTCCGTGGCACGCCGCTGCTGGTGCAGCTGTTTCTGGTCTATTACGGCCTGGCGCAGTTCGACGCCGTGCGTGAAAGCGCTTTGTGGCCGTACCTGCGCGATCCGTTCTGGTGTGCGACGGTGACCATGACCCTGCACACGGCGGCGTACATCGCCGAGATTCTGCGCGGCGCGATACAAGCAATTCCGCCGGGCGAAATCGAAGCCGCGCGGGCCTTGGGCATGTCCAGGCCGAAAGCGATGTTCTACATTATCCTGCCCCGGGCAGCGCGCATCGGCCTGCCGGCCTACAGCAACGAAGTGATCCTGATGCTCAAGGCCAGCGCGCTGGCGAGCACCGTGACCCTGCTGGAATTGACCGGCATGGCCCGCACAATCATCGCTCGCACCTACTTGCCGGTGGAAATCTTCTTCGCCGCCGGCGTGTTCTATCTGGTCATGGCTTACGTGCTGGTTCGCGGCTTCAAGCTGCTGGAGCGCTGGCTGCGCGTCGATGCCTGCCAGGGCCGCTGAAACTTCCCACGTGCTGACGGGCGAGGACTTACTCGCCCGTTTCACGGCGCTGAATACTTTTCTGATTGAACATCAGGCGCTGTGGAAACCTCGGCCGTTCACGCATCTTTCGCTTGCCTGGGAAGCGTCCTACCCGGCCTTGTCGTCGTGGCTGCGCGAGCGATCGCTGGAAGATGCGGAACGCGCGCATAACCATCCTGCTGATCTTGTCGATGCGCCTGAGCCGTTTGCTTCATTGGCGACGTTGTCGGCGAGGTTGAGCGCGGTCGGTGAGTTGCCTTCACATGTGCTGGAAAACGCAGGTCATCGATTGAATGTCGATGTGCCTGGACGCAAGTGGCAGCAGATCGAGGCGTTTGCCAGTCGGTTGTCGTTCGCCGCGCAGCCCACGCATTGGCTGGACTGGTGCTCGGGCAAAGGGCACCTGGGGCGGCGCTTACTGGGTGAAGGGCAGCAACTGACCTGCGTGGAGTACGATCCGGCTTTGGTCATCAGCGGTCAGACGTTGAGCCAGCGTCATCATCTGCACGCTTTGCATGTTGAACAGGATGTTCTGGCAGCAGACGCAGCGACCGTTTTAAGCGCTCGACACACCCCCGTCGCCCTGCACGCCTGCGGCGATCTGCACGTACGCCTGATGCAATTGGCGAGTGCCGCCGAATGTCGGCAAATGGCAATCGCGCCCTGCTGTTACAACCGCATCAGTCGCAGCGAGTACCAGGCAATGTCCTCAGCGGGTTTGCGATCCGCCCTACAGCTATCGCTCGAAGACCTGGCGCTGCCGATGAGCGAAACCGTCACCGCCGGTGCACGAGTCCGACGCCAGCGCGACACCTCCATGGCACGACGCCTGGGGTTTGATCTGCTGCAACGGCAAGTGCGCGGCGTAAATGAATACCTGCCAACCCCATCCCTGCCCAGCGCCTGGCTGGACAAACCCTTCGCTGACTACTGTCGCGATCTGGCAGCGCTGAAAGAGTTATCCACAACGGACACGCCCGACTGGCAGGCGCTGGAAGCCGCCGGCTGGCAGCGGTTGGCCGAAGTCCGGAACCTCGAATTAGTCCGCGGGCTGTTCCGACGGCCACTGGAGCTTTGGTTGAATCTTGATCGAGCGCTGTTTCTCACCGAGCAAGGATATGACGTGCGCCTCGGCATCTTTTGCCAATCAATGCTCACACCACGCAACTTACTGCTGCTGGCCGAGCGTTGAGAACACCCTGAAGCCTGTGGATAACTCTGTTGATGGAAACTTCTTGGATCCAGTATCCCTGCCTGTTTCAAGCAACCATAAGCACTGATCATTTTTTGCTCGCATCAATAAAGAACTGCGAGAACAGCGATTTGCGGACAAGATGAGAATGAATTCATGAACATGAATTCGAACATCCTCCCTGCTTATCCATATGTGCATAACCTGCCCGTTGAAAGGTATAACCGCGTCAATTCAATGATTCACAAGCACAGAAGTCCGATATTTCCACGCACGCAGGCCATCCGACTCGGCATTTCGAGCAGTGCAACGCCGCGCACGGCAACCCTGCGTAAAAGACAATTTGATCTTCGCTCAAAAATAGTCTGAATTCAGGGGTTTACAGAATCAGCCCAATCGCTATAATCGTCGCCCACACGCCGGTATAGCTCAGTTGGTAGAGCAACTGACTTGTAATCAGTAGGTCCCGGGTTCGACTCCTGGTGCCGGCACCATACAAAACAAAGCCCCTGCAGAAATGCAGGGGCTTTGTTGTTTCCGGGGCGTGGGTATTTCGACAATTTCATTTCCAGTGCAAATAGTCCTCCACTCACACGTCGCCCGATTAGCCACACGTCCTTTGACACACATCCAAAGCATGCACTCCAACCGCCGGCCCGCCTGCGGATTCAAACTCGAGAACATCTGCAAGCCATCAATCTAAGTCACCCTATGAAGCCCTCGTAGATACGAGGGCTTTTTGCGTTTCAGGCCTGCCGAAAACCTGCGCACCTCACACCCGGTTGCCGAATGGGAACTAAATGCCGACTGCGGCAATCCCTAAACAGGTACTGAGCTGTGGAGCAGTCATGCCCCTTCATCTCGTAACGAATGGACTGAACGCATGACATGGACTTAAAGATCCGATGAATTCAACATCAGAAACGTCAAACGGCTCCGCACGCTCCCGGCGAATCAATGACTTTGCTGACTGCCGCAATATTGCTCACGGCGCTGTATTCATCATTGCTTCGGGCAACTCCGCGAAGGATTTTCCGATCAGAGAGTTCGCCGGCATTCCAATGATCACGGTGAACGGCGCGATATCAATGTTCATGGAAACGGGCATTGAACCGTTCTTCTACGCCTGCACCGATACCAGTTTTTCAAAGCAACAGCCTGAACTGTTTGCCTATGCGATGCGCATTAGTCAGCGCGTAGCTTTGTGGGGGAACCAGGCTGAGGAACTTGCCGTTGAACCGACGGGCGATCTCTATCTGCTCAAGAAAGCGCCCAAGCCAACACTGACTGAATGGCTACTGCGTATCGACAAGGATCTGGTACGTAATCGCGCTGTTCTGGGTAGCCGAAACCGGAGTATCGGATTCAGCAAAAACCTCGCTAACGGTTTCTTTGATGCTCGCACCGTTTTGTACCTCGCACTCCAGATTGCCTGTCACGCAGGTTTCTCCAAGGTGTTTTTGGTGGGAGCGGATATGAACCAGTCTGCCGGGCGCTTTTACGAGACTGATGGCAGCTCCATCTCCCCGTGCGGGCTGGACCAGCATTTTCATTCCAGAATTCTTCCATCTCTGAAACTCATGTCGGAGAAAGTCGTCGGCAGTAAGTTTGCCGTTTACAACTTGTCGCCCACTTCGCGAATTCCATCCAGCGTCATTCCCGTCAAAACCCTCGACGAAGTCAAAGCGATAATTCAGAGCTGACTGACCTCAAACACAAACGAAATCTTGCCCTGACTCGCATTCCAGACATAGCGCAAATGCTTGCCCTGCCTCGGAATCGAAACCGCCGGAGGCCGGAACGCCGCAACACATTCCTGCCCAGGCAAACGCACGCTGTTGTAGAGCAGGCCCCAGGATTGAGCATCGCGCAATTGCCGCGCAAATACCTGGGATGGCCCGTAGGCTTCGGGGTCGGGCTGATGCAAATGATCGAAGCCCCGGCGAACGTCATGCAGCGGTTTGATCACCTGATTGACGTAAGTGCGCATGGTCAATTCGAGGTCGGCTTCGTGGGTCGCGGCGAGAAAGCGCTCCTGATGAAAACAGGTTTCGGCGATGGCCGCTGCCTGGCTGCTGGCGGCGTAGTACACGCCAAAAGTACCGTCGCTGAAACGGCTGCGTTTACCGACATGAGTGAACGCGGCCATCACCGGACTGGAACCGGGGCCGGACAGACGATCTTCCGGGCGCACGCGAGCCAGTACGCCGGCCTGTTCGATCAGCCGATCATTGGTCAGCGCTTCGATGGCGTAGGCCACTTCGAGGTCTTCGGGGTCGAGGACGTCCTCGAACAGCGCAATCGGCGGGAAGCTGCTGTTGACGATGCGATAGGCCCGCGGCCACGGCACATCGACCAGCGCCGGGGTTTTCAACCGCGCACTCCGTCGAGGTAGCGGCGCACATCGGCAATGTCGACCACCCGGCCCGCCAGCATGTAGTCGATGGCAGTTTTGCCATTGAACGGTGCCGCCATGTTAGGGCTGCTGACCCAAGCGTAAGCGCGCTCGCGGCTGTTGCTGAAGATGATGCTCAGCGCCTTGTGAATGCCCATCAAGTAAGAAATGCGCTCGAGGGTGTCATGGGGCAGGCGTATGTTTGGCAGGTGCTTGTATTTATAGAACGTAGTGTTGCCGACTCCTCCGAGCAGGGTGCGCTGTTGCTCGGCGTTGCAGCCCCAATGTTCCATGAGGTTGAAAAAGAACTTCAGCGCAACGCGGCCAGCTTCGGGGGCGTCAAGTTGTTCGCGCGGGTTTAACGCTGTAGATGAAGTTGGCATCGGGCCGCCTCCAGAGAAATCATCGTGTCGTGAGAGTAGTACATATCGGTACCTTTGCTAAAAATCAATACACAAACGGACGATAAAGCAGGCTGAACAAACCGTCTTTCCTGCAAAAATATTCCGTCCTTTTTTGATCTCCATCACCCCCACCCAGCCAAAAAACCCGATCCTCCGTCAGCCTCCAGCCATCGGCGGGGAAATCAATTCACTACTAAATCCGCGACAACTATGCTCAGGTGCAGGAATATAGCCGGCATATGGCGCCGTTTCGGTCGTTTCGTAAACAACAATACCCAGCCCACTTCAGAGGGCATTACCCATGGATAGCAGAACCTTACGCAACCTCATGCGCATCGTGCAGACCGGCTCGTTGTCGGCTGCAGCCGAGCATTCGTGCCTGACCGTGCAGGCCTTGGCTGCACAGTTGAACAAGGTCGAAGAACAGTTCGGTTTCCGCTTGTTTCGTCGTTCCAACAAGGGCCTGACGCTGACACCGCAAGGCACGGAGCTCACGCCTTACATCGACAAAGTGTTGATCGCCACGCGACAGATGGAAGAAAAGGTCGAGGCGCTGAAGGTGCCGGGACAGCGCACATTGAAGGTGGCGCTGAACAACACGCTGTCGCCTGACTTCAACCGGCGCATGATCGGACGTCTGATCGAGGTGTTTGCCGATTACCAGATGGAATTCAGCTACGCCGAGTCGATGGAAAATCTCAGCAAGCTGAAGAACGAAGATTTCGACCTTGCCGTGCTCATTGGCCCACAACGCCCGGGACTGCCGAGCATCGTGCTGCCAGACGTGCAGGTACAGGTGGTCGGTGCCCATTGCGGACAGGAGAACGATCCGCTGACCTTGCTTGGCAACAAATTCCAGGTGCGTCCTGCGGAAGACTGTCCGTATTCCCACAGCTTTTTGCGTTTTCTCGACGCTGGGCTGGGCAACCACGAGAATGGCCAGCGCATGGTCTATTCCTGCAGCGAAACCCTGACGTTGTCGCTGATTACGCAGATGGACGCAGTCGGCATGGTCTCGCGTGAAGCGGCGCAGAAGAACGGTCTGACAATTTTTCCCGGTTTCGAGGACTTTCTCGAAGTGCGCCTGGCGGTGAACAATCCGGAGTTGTCGAGCCAGGCGTTGAGCGATGTCGTCGATTTGCCGTTACATAAACGAGCCGAGCGCAATGTACGCAGCCGTCCCCACCGCCACACTGAGAAAGAGGTTTTTGCTGAAATACGCACATAGCAACGTCGGAATTGCGGCATAGAATTCCGGGCGATCGAGCTGAATCTGCCGGTCCTTGATCAACAGGGGCGTGAGGCTGATCGCAGCGACGATCGCCACCGGCAAATATTCCAACGCCCGCGCCACGAACGGCGGCCAGTGTTCGGTGTTGATCTGCAGCGGCAAGGCGCGCGGCAGAAAGGTCACGGCCATCATCAGCACCACCACCAGAATCAGGAACGTTTGGTCAGGCATACACCTACTCCGCAGCCCACGAACGTGGCGATAAATACGTTGAAGGGCGAACTGCCGATCAAGCTCAGGGCGCCCATGCAGACGACGGCAGCGGCCGCTGCGATCAGCTTGTTGCGCGTGTTGCACAGCGAGACCAGCACGTAGAGCATCATCGCCGTCAGCGCATAGTCGAGCTGATATTTGATCAGATGCGCCGCGTATTGCGCGCAGACCGCGCCAAGCAAACCGCCGAGCACCCAGGAGGTGTGGCAGAACAGGTTGAAACCGATCAGGTAACGCACATTGACCGGGGCGCCTGTGCCGAGTTTGACGCTGTGCAAAGCGAAGGATTCATCCGTCAGGCCACCAGCGTATGCCCAACGCTCCATGCGGCTCAAACCAAGGGCTCGCAAGGCCTTGGCCATGTACACCGACATCAGCATGTGCCGCGCATTGATCAGGAAAGTGGTCAGCACAATGGTGGTCAGCGATGCGCCGCTGGAGATCAGCGCCAGCGCAGCGAATTGCGAAGCGCCAGCATAAACAAACAAGCACATCGCCACTGGCAGCCACATCGGCAGCCCGGCGTTGACCGCCATCAGCCCGAAGACAAACGACACGGTGAAGTACCCGGCGACCACCGGGCTGGCTTCGGCAAACGTGCGCGACGGCTGGTGAGTCGCCATCAGCGGCGCGCTGCCGGACCTTTCATTCATAGATCCCTCTCAAATGTTCGTTCGCCGTGAGGTTCGCAAAAACCCTGGGCGGTCCAGAATCGCTTGCCCGCGAGGTTAGCATCGTCGACGAACAGAAACATCCGCAGCACCCCGACCCGCTTCATGTCGGATGACGCGGCTTCGACCAGGCGCTGGCCCACACCCTGGCTGCGATAGCGCGGGCTGACAGCCAGATGATTGATCGTGCCGCGACTGCCGAGCATGCCGCCCAGCACCGCGCCGACGATTTCGCCGTCGACATCGAACGCCAGATACGCCGTGGTGGTTTTCTGGATCAATACACCGCGCAGGCATTTGGCGTCCTGCCATTGGCAGAACGACACTTCGTCGAACTGGCGGAAGAAGCGTTCCATGCGCTGGGCATCCTTGGCGGTAGCGCGGCGCAATACCACAGGCGTTGAGCACTCGACGCCGTCGATTGGGGTGATCTGATTAGCGAACAATGTCGAAAGCGGTCCCGGGCCGCGAGAAGGAAATCGCCAGAATCTGCCGGTACGCCATGGCATGAGTGTGGGTGTTGCGCGCCGGAGTCACGTAATGGCGCATGTCGCGATCGAGGAAGTAAGTGGTATCGAGAATTTCCTCGTAAGTGGTCGCTGCCAGTTGCTGCTGATGGACGTCGTATAAGCGACTCTCCGCACCCTCGACATTATTGCGCCCCCAGAAGTGCACACCGCTGAACGGATAGCCATCGCAGTGAATGCCTTCCGGGGTGATTTCCAGCTGTTTGCCGGGTTTGATCTCGATGCGGATCTGATGAATCTGGCACTGCCAGATTTCATCGTGCAACTCTTCCGGCAGCACGCTTTTGTACACTTCGAAATCAGTGTCGATCAGGCTGCGCATCACCGGCGAAGTAATCACTTCCTCGGAAAAGTCCTGGAAGTGGCGCACCACGCCGCCGACATAGGCATTGTTCTCTTTCGATTGCACATAGGGGCGATGCTCAAGCTGGGTGAGTCCGCGGGTTTTCGGGTTGTATTCAAAGTCACTGTAACGACGGTAGCGCATGCCGGCTTCGGCCTGACCGTAGTAACTGTCAGGCTCCATGTTTTCCCAACTTTTGGTCAGTCTGACGAAGTCGGCAAAATGACCGTAGAGATTGAAGTCACCACCCTGGACGTTGACAAATTTGTCGCGCCGTAGCGATTCGCCCACTTCTCTGTTCAAAACGATCATTACCAATTCTCCGCTGCGTTGAACGCCCTAATCTATTAGGTGGAGAAATGGCGTCCATGAGAAAGAATTTCAGGCATTTGAAACACTGCTTGAAACGAAATCTGCAGCGCTTTAAAAACAACTTTCACATGACAAAAACACTGGTTTTTCCGGTTTCCGTCGAAAAAACGTCGAAAAAAAACCCCGAGCGAATCGGGGTTTTCTCATTTCTCTTACAGCGGATCGATCATCAGAAGATGTTGATCGGGTAGTCCACGAATACACGCACCTCGTTACCGCTGACGTTGTATTCACTGGATTTCTGCGACACACGCAGGATCGAGCTGCGCAGCTTCACGCTCAGGTCTTTGGCCGGGCCACTTTGCACGACGTACTTGAACTGGTTGAAGATTTCGCGCTCGGTGCCGCCTTCGCTGGTGGAGGTGGTGATGTTGTCGCCACGTACGTAAGCAAAGTTGTAGCTCAGACCCGGAACGCCAAACGAACCGAAGTCCAGGCCGTAGCCCAGTTGCCAGCTGCGTTCGTCTTCGGCGTTGAAGTCGGACCAGTAGGAGTTGGCCAGGTAGATGGAGTTACCACCGTCGCCGACACGACCCTGATCTTTCTGGTAACCGCCATAGGCGTAACCGAGGTTGCTGTCGCCAGTGGAACGCTGATGCGCCACGGTGAACGAGTGCGGGCCGGTGGCGAACGTGGCTGCCAGGCTCCAGATCTTGTTGTCGCGACCGGTGACGATGCTTTCGCCCGGCACGGTGTTTTCTCGCACGTACGAGCTGTCGAGTTTGGTGCGATAGCCGTTGAAGTCCAGGGTCAGCGACTGATCCTTGTTGAACGGGATGACGTAGTTGGCATTCACGTATTGTTTCTTCAGGACGTCTTCGACGTCGGACGCATACAGAGCGCCTTTGAAGTTTTCGGTGAACTGATAGCTGCCGCCCAACACGTTGATCGACTTCAGACCGCCGCTGTCACGGCCTTCATCGCTCTTGCGCGACTCGGCGGTGAAACGACCGGCGTTCAATTCCAGACCTTCGATCTCACGGGAAGTGACCAGAGTCCCGGTGTAACTTTCCGGCAGCAGACGCACGTTGTCGTAGCTCAGCACCGGCAAGGCCGGCATCTGGTCGCCGTAGGTCAGCACGGTGTTGGAGAAACGGAATTTGACCGCGGCGCCGCCCTTGGCGATGTCGTGGTTCGCGCGACCGTCATTTTCCTGCCTGAAGAAATCGATACCGCCAGCGCCGCTGCGGCCCTTGCCGCCATCCAGACGCAAGGCGTACAGACCGAAAGCGTCCACACCGACACCGACAGTGCCTTGGGTGAAGCCCGACGAGAACGTACCGATGGCCGCTTGGCCCCATTCGGCCTTGTCCTTGTTTCCGTCTTTGTAATCACGATTGATGTAGGCGTTGCGCAGCAGCACTTTCAGGCTGCTGTCTTCAACGAAGCCCTTGGATTCGGCCTGGTCGTTTGCCATGGCCTGTGTAGCACTCAACATCCCCAGTGCGATCAGACTGATTCGCTTGTTCAACATTTTGTTTTCCTTATCACGGGTTGAAACGCGCTGTGTCGAACGGCTGAAACGGCGCTTTTGCACTCTTGTATTCACCCCGAAACAAAAAGACCCGCCACCGATGATTCATGGCGGGCCTGCTCCTTTTTTTGATTCATGGCGGTTAGCCACAGGCGTTGGGCCGAATCGTAGCCGCGCCCTGAACAGTGTGTCAATTTCAAGAATCGTCTAGAAACAAGCAGAAATCTTCTAAGAAATGGAAATTTTGCGCTGGCGGCTTGCTGTTAAATGCGTGGAGCCAGTGAATCCGCTGCGTGACAGACGTAGCGTACCTACGCCTGACTGGAAAAGGGGATGTATTACAATTTTCTTCCGAACCCGGCCGACCTGTGAATCTGACAAAGTTGGATCAAAGCAGACATAAGTTGAAACAATCAACCAAGTGAAGTAACAAGGAATAATTAACGGAAGCAAATGCAAAGCATTACCATCCGCGCGATCGAATTCTCCCACCCTCTCGGATGCGCTGTTAAATGCCTGCCCCGTTCTGTCTCACGCCCTTGACCCTTGGGCTTTGTGCTTTGCTGTCCAGCGGTTTTGCCTTCGCTGCAACCGAATTACCCGCTACTGCGATCAACGCCGAAGCGCAGGCGGATGACCCGCGAGTAAGGCTCAGTAACACCGCGACGCGCACCGCCACGCCGGTGCGTTATGTGCCGCAGGCGATCGATTCGATCAAGACTTCGAACGTCGCCAACTACGGCACCAATGATATTGGCGACGCATTGAGCGGCATGCCCAACGTCAGCAGCAGCGCCGACACCCGCTTCGACAGCCTGCGCATCCGTGGCTTCGATGCCAGCAACGACTTTTATCTGGACGGCATCCGCGACGACAGCCAATACAAGCGCGACCTGCACAATATCGAGCGGGTCGAAGTGCTCAAAGGCCCGGCCGCAGTGCTGTACGGCCGCGGCAGCCAAGGCGGGATCGTCAACCGCGTGAGCAAAATGCCCGAGTTCGGCCGCCGCTCGACGATCGAGGCCCAGGGCGGCAGCGAAGATTTGCGCAGTCTTTACGCCGACCTCAGCACCGACCCGAGCGAGAACATCAGCCTGCGCCTGAACATGGGCAACATGGACGAAAACAGCTTCCGCGATGGCGTCAGCGGCAATCGCCAATTGTTCGCACCCTCGATGAGCTGGCAATTGACCCCCGATCTGAACTGGCTGGTGCAGTACGAATACAGCCGCTACAACCGCACGCCGGATCGCGGCATACCCGGCGTCAACGGCCGGCCGGCGGACGTAGGTCGGGATACCACGTATGGCAACGATCACGACTTCATCGACGACAAGGCGCAATCGCTGCGTTCGAAACTCACTTTTGAGCTCAACGACAGCTGGCAACTGCGCCAGACACTGGGCGTATTCAAGCTCGACAGCGATTTCGACAACACCTACCTCACCGGCTACACGCCAGCGACCAACAAGGTCACGCGTCAGCACTGGCAGCAGGACCTGACCACCCGCAACGTCTACAACAACCTCGAACTGGAAGGTGGCTTCGATACTTTCGGCCTTGAGCATCGCCTGCTGACCGGCGTCGAGATCGGTAGTCAACGCCGCGATCCGACGTTGTATAACGCCGCCACCGGCCGAACGCCCGGTGCGCAACCCGTTCCGTCGCTCGATCTGTACAGCCCCAACCGCGATCTTCGCCACACCGGCAGCATGCAGGTGGCCAGCAGCAGCCATACCGAAGTGGAGAGCCGCGCGGTGTACGTGCAGGATCAACTGCGCTTGAACGACCAATGGCAACTGCTCGGTGGTTTACGCTACGACACCTTCGCTATCGAATCGACCAACAAAATGCGCAATATCTCTGAGGATCGCGACAGCCACAGCACCAGCCCACGCGTCGGTCTGGTCTGGACGCCGCTGCAGAATCACTCGTTCTACGCTTCGTGGTCGAAGACCTTTTCGCCGGTGGGCGGCGGCTTGATTGGCATCACACCGGGCGCGGCCGGTAATACCAACGACCTCAGCCCCGAACTGACCAAGCAGAAAGAAATCGGCGTGAAGAGCGATTGGCTCGATGACCGTTTGAGTACCACCCTGGCCGTTTACGATCTTGAGCTCTACAACCGCCGAACTGCCGATCCGAACGACCCGACCCTGACGGTAATGTCCGGTCTGCAACGCTCACGCGGTATCGAATTGACCGCCACCGGCAACCTCGTCGGCAACTGGTACGTGCGCGGTGGCGTCGGCGTGCAGGACGCAACCATCGAGAAGGACAACAACGGCCTGGAAGGCAAGCGCATCAACAACGTCGCCAAGCGCAACGCCAGTCTGTTCCTGACCTGGAAACCGGAAATGGGCTGGTACGGCGAGACCGGCCTGACCCTCGTTGGCCAGCGTTATGCCGACAATGCCAACACCGTGGTATTGCCAGGATATGGTCGCTGGGATGCGCTGGTCGGTTACCGGATGAAGGAGTGGGATCTGCGTGCGGCGCTGAACAACATTGCTGATCGCGAGTATTACGCCTCAGCGACCAGCCAGTATCAGATCCAACCGGGTGCGCCACGCAGTGTCGTGATGACCGGCACCTACAGTTTCTGATTGCACATAACATCTGGTGGGAGCAAGCCCCCTTCCACAGGTTTAATGTTCGCGATGGTATTTATGTCGTGCATAAAAAAGCGCCGCCCTCCCGGCAGCGCTTTTTCCAATCCCTGTTGTTCTTCCTATCCTTCCATCACAGCCCACAACGCATCCAGTTCGGCCTCGCTGAACAGGTCAGCGGGATAGCGCTCGATCATCATCCGGCGCGGATCAGGTTCTCTGATCTGACGCGTTCCATTGGATTTCAACCAGTGCGCCACACGCTGGAGCGTTTCGCCGTTGACGGCCATGGGATGCAAAGTCCGCTCGCTGATTACGTTCACTTCGGCGTTCATTTCAGCGCTCTCTCCCGTTCGTGAGCGGCTACGTTATCCAAGATTCATGACAGAACTGTTGAAGTTCCTCTCCCTCCCTAGTGCAACAGAAGCAATACAAGAGGTATGCCAAGGTTTTTACCGGGACGACCAGTGGAGGCAAAAAAGCCCGCGGTCCTTTCGGGCTGCGGGCTTGGTGTTCCTGACCGGTACGTTAACAAACGTCAGGCTTTTTTATCTGCCAGCTCAGGCTGTTACGTCTGACCTCACTCTTTGTGCGGCGCCGGTTGTTGTTGGGTAAGGCAGTGAATATTGCCGCCGCCCAGTAACAGTTCGCGCCCCGGCACCATTACCACTTCGTGCTGCGGGAACAGCTTCTGCAGAATTTCCCTGGCCGGCGCGTCCATTGGGTCATCGAAGCTCGGCGCGATGATGCCGCCGTTGACGATCAGGAAGTTCACGTAGGAACCCGCCAGACGCACGGAAGGATTGCGCTCCTGCGAACCGTCCACCGCGTCAACCCCGGCGCATTCTTCTTCGGTCGCATACAGCGGCCCCGGTATCGGCATCTTGTGCACCGTGAACGGGCGACCCTTAGCGTCGGTGCTGCTTTGCAGCACGTTCATTGCAGCCTGGCAGCGCGGGTAGTTCGGATCCTGCGGATCGTCGGTCCACGCCAGCAAAACTTCGCCCGGGCGCACGTAGCAGCAGAAGTTATCCACATGGCCGTCGGTTTCATCGTTGAACAAGCCATCCGGCAACCAGATGATCTTGTCCACGGCCAGGTTGTCGCTGAGCACCGCTTCGATTTCTTCGCGGCTCAGGTGCGGGTTGCGATTGCGGTTGAGCAGGCATTCTTCGGTGGTGATCAGCGTGCCTTCGCCATCGACATGAATCGAACCGCCTTCGAGCACGAAACCTTCAGTGCGGTAGCGCGGGCTGCGCTCGATTTCGAGGATCTTGCCGCCGACTTGCGAATCACGGTTCCACGGCGCATACAGGCCGCCATCGAAACCACCCCAGGCGTTGAAATCCCAGTTCACGCCGCGCACTTCGCCACGGTTGTTGATGACGAAGGTCGGACCGCTGTCACGCACCCAAGCGTCGTCGCTGGACATTTCCACCACGCGGATATTCGGCACATCGAGGCGCGCGCGGGCGTTTTCGTATTGGCCAGCGGAGACCGCAACGGTCACCGGCTCGAAGCGGGCGATAGCTTTGGCCACCGCGGCGTGTGCGGCCTGCGCCGGTTTGCCGCCCAGGCGCCAGTTGTCCGGGCGCTCGGGCCAGATCATCCAGGTCTGGGTCTGTGGCGCCCACTCGGCCGGCATGAAGAAGCCGTCGGCGCGTGGGGTACTTTTCAATGTGGTCATCAGGACTCCAGGGAACCGTCGAGGGTTTTCAACGCGCCGTACAGATTTGGCCGGCGGTCGCGGAATGAACCCCACGCGCTGCGAATATGTTCCAGCTCGTCGAGGTTGAACGTGTGCACAAGAATACCTTCTTCGGTTTTATTCAGCTCCTGCACTTTTTCGCCGAACTGGTTGGCGATAAACGAGGAGCCGTAGAAGGTGATGTCGTAGCCGTCCTGCTCTTCGTTGCCGATGCGGTTGCTGGCAATCAGCGGCATCAGGTTGGCACCGGCATGGCCCTGCTGCACACGCTGCCAATGATCGCGCGATGAGATGGTCTTGTCGTGTGGCTCGCTGCCGATGGCAGTCGGATAGAAGAGGATTTCCGCACCCTGCAGCGCCATGCTGCGTGCAGCTTCCGGGAACCACTGGTCCCAGCAGATGCCCACGCCGATTTTTGCGTAACGGGTGTTCCATACCTTGAAACCGGTGTCGCCCGGGTTGAAGTAATACTTCTCGTGATAACCCGGGCCGTCGGGGATGTGGCTCTTGCGATAAATCCCCAGATTACTCCCGTCGGCGTCGATGATCGCGATGCTGTTGAAGCGTGCCCGCCCGGCCAATTCGTAGAAGCTGATCGGCAGCACTACTTGCAACTCTCTGGCGATTGTCTGGAAATGCTTGATGGCGACGTTCTCTTCAACCGTCGTCGCCAGTTGCAGGTAATCCGGATTCGGTTTCTGGCAAAAGTACGGCGCCTCGAACAGCTCCTGAATCAGGATGATCTGCGCGCCTTTGGCGGCAGCTTCGCGGACCAGCCTTTCAGCGGTTTCGAGGTTGGCTTCAAGATCCCACGAACAGGCCATCTGCGTGGCGGCGACGGTAACGATACGGCTCATGAATCATCTCCGGGCTAGTGCTTTGACGGTCAAAGAATTTGACCGAAAAGAAAACGCGCGCACCGGACAAGCGATCGCCACCCCGGAGCAATGGCGACTTTATAACCGATAAATATCGACTTTAAAAGCGACTGAAACGCCTTCTATCTAAATAAACCCAGAAAATACCGATACAAATCGAATTTATCGTCCAAAACAAACGTGGGAGCGGGCTTGCTCGCGAAAGCGGTATTTCAGTCACTAGAGAGGGTGACTGAAATACCGCTTTCGCGAGCAAGCCCGCTCCCACAGGAGGATGTGCGGTGCTTACAGGCCTTCAGCAAGCACCCGATCCAGCATATCGACAAAGAAATCCACACTCTGGCGCGACGTCACCATTGGCGGCTTGATCTTGAGGATGTTCAAGTCATCGCCGGTCGGCTGCATGAAAATCCCCAACTCGCGCAGGCGATCACACAGCAACGCGGTCTCGGCGGTTGCCGGCTCCAGCGTCTGCCGATCGCGGATCAGCTCCAGGCCCAGATAAAACCCGGAGCCGTGTACCGCACCCACCAGCGGATGTTTATCGATCAATGCTTGGAGCCGCGCCTTGAAGTGGCCGCCGACCACCTGGGCGTTCTCCCAGAGTTTTTCTTCCTCCATCACATCCAGCACCGCCATGCCGATCTGGCAACTGACTGGACTGCCGCCCGCCGATGAGAAGAAATAACCCTCGGCCTCCAGCGCCTCGGCTATTTCCCGGCGAGTGATCACCGCGCCAAGTGGCTGGCCGTTACCCATGCCTTTGGCCATGGTGATGATGTCCGGCACTACGCCCTGCTCTTCGAAGCCCCAGAAAAAATGGCCCATGCGCCCGTAACCGACCTGCACTTCGTCAGCGATGCACACCCCGCCTTGCGCGCGGACTCGTTCATACACCTGCTGCAAATAGCCCGGCGGTAGAGAAATACCCCCCGCATTGCCGTAGACCGGCTCGCAGATGAAACCGGCCAGTTGGCGCTTCTGCTCAGCCAGTTTCTGCAGATGATGTTCGACGCTGCGCACGTAATCCGGCGCCGAATCCGGGCCACGGAATTCGCCGCGATAAGTGTTTGGTGCGGTCACTGGATGCACCCATTCCGGGCGACTTTCCAGGGCTTTCGGGTTGTCGGCAATCGAGGTCGAAACCGCATCAGCGCCGACTGTCCAGCCGTGATACGCCTCAAGCACGCTGATCATGTCGCGCCCGCCGCTGAAGGCCCAGGCCAGACGAATCGCCAGATCATTGGCCTCGCTGCCGCTATTGACCAGGAACACGCGATCCATGCCCGGCGGTGCGAGCTTGAGCAAGCGCTCGGAAAACTCGGCGACTGCTGCGTAGTTGAACCGCGAGTTGGTGTTGAGCAGCGACCACTGCCGCGCCGCGACCGCCGCCATCCGCGGATGACCGTGGCCGAGCACCGCGACGTTGTTGAGCATGTCCAGATACGAACGGCCCTGCATGTCGATAAGGTGATTGCGCCAGCCGCGCTCAATACGTGGCGGGTCGACGTAATAGTGTTTTTGCGTGCGGGCGAAACTGGCGTCGCGGCGTTCGAGCAGGGTTTTCGCGTCCAGCTCAGGCTCGGCATCGCAGGCCAGCCCGAGCAAGGTCGCCGGTGATGGGCACAAAGTCCGCCAGGCTGATGCGCGGGTCGGCGTGCAGAACAGCGGCGCGTCGAGTTCCGCTTCCCGGCACAACTGCACGAGCAGCGGCGCCGTGACCGCACCGAGTTTCTGGCCTTTCTTCAGTGCTGCGCCATGGCCAGGAATCGGCGTCACGCCCCACAGGCGGACGCTGAACTGCGGGCCATCGAGTTGCAGCGCACCGTCCGACGTTTGATTCAGAACGCCGGCGAACGGTGCTTGCACTTCGGCCCCGATGGGCACACGCAATTCGACATGTAACGGGAACGTGTCCGGCTCAGTCGCGCTGTCCGGCCGGGTGCGTGACAAGCGGTACTGGCCATAACGCGTCGCTGCCAGCCCATGCACCGCTGCCGCTTCTGTCAGCAAGCGTTGATCGATGCCCTCCTGCTCCCAGTTGCCAGCCTCGAAGTGCGGGCTCAACACGCCCAGATCGATCAGCGCAAATTCGCGCCCGACCAGGCCGGGCAGCAGCGGCGCAAATTGAATGTTTTCGCCACTCGGCAGGGGCTGGTCCAGGGCCGCCAGAATGGCCGCTTCCATCAGCGCCAGGGGCACCGAGGTCGCGACGCGGAAAATTTCCCACTCATGGCTGAGGTTGTCGCGGCTGTAGGTATTGGTGGGATCGATGCTCACCTGCTGCTCGCCACTGAGCACCAGCACCGCCGCCCGCGCCACGATCAATGGCCACAGCGCTTGCAGCTCAGCGTACTGCAACGGATTGACCGCGTGATAAGCCTGGACCGCCGGCAGGATGACAAACGGATCGCCATCGGCGTGGTGCAGCAAAGCCGCACAGGTCACCGACAGATCAGTGATGCGCCAGGTGCGCACCAGATCACCGAAATCGATCACACCCTGCAGCTGCCAATGCCGCTGAGCATCGCGGGCCCAAACGACGTTGTCATCGGTGATATCCATGTGGATCGTCTGCACCGGCAGCTTGTCCAGCAACGGCCGCAAGCGGTGCCGGGCCTGCTCGGCAGCAGCGCTGATCGCCGCACGCTGCGGCTCGTCGCTGATCACTGGCAACAGATGACTGATCAAAGCATCGGCGTGACGCGCATCCCATTGCAAGGTGCGCTCAAGGCCCGGGTGATCGAAACCTGCCAGGGCCAGATCCATCTCGCCACAGAGCCGGCCAAACCCGGCGACCACGTTCTGGCCAAGATGATCGAAATCGGTCAACGGCTGCCCGTCGATGTACTCCAGCAATCGCACATGAACCGCTTCGCCATTGGCTTGCAGCGACAACAGGTCTTCACCGTTATTGGCAGCAATCACGCGAGGCACCTTGATCGGCGAGTGCTCGGCCAGATACTTGAGCCCGGCGTGCTGGGCTTGCAGCTCTACAAGCGCGTAATCGCCACGACAGACTTTCAACACGAAGCGCCCATTTGCGCTGTCGACGCGGTAATTCAGATCCTGCTGGCTGCCGAGCGCCTGCAACGTGCCGCCAATTCCGTAATATTCGGCCAGCCATTGCAGCGCCTGCGCCTCTGAAACCTGCGGACCGGGCAAACTGGCGCGATGAATCAACGTGGCGAGCGGCATGAAACGACCCCTGAAATTTTATTAGGCGCTTATATCGCCATTGCCTTAGCGGTTGCGCAACCCCCGGCTTCAATGAACGCTCCAATTCAAACCCAACACTCGCGCCCTGCAGCACTTTGCGCAAGAATGTCGGCCATTCACACTCATCAATGGAAATCCTCATGAATGTCATCACCACCGAGCTGCCCGGTGTTCTGATCATCGAACCCAAGGTGTTCGGCGACGAGCGCGGTTTTTTCTACGAGAGTTTCAATGCCAAGGCGTTTCAGGACGCCACCGGTCTCGATACGCAATTTGTCCAGGACAACCATTCGCGCTCGCAAAAAGGCGTGCTGCGTGGCCTGCATTACCAGTTGCAGAACACCCAGGGCAAACTGGTTCGCGTGACCGTGGGTGAAGTGCTTGATGTGGCGGTGGACATCCGTCGCAGCTCGCCGCATTTCGGCAAATCGGTGGCGGTGCGCCTGTCGGCGGAAAACCATCGTCAGCTGTGGGTGCCGGAAGGTTTCGCTCACGGTTTCGTGGTGCTGAGTGATTTTGCCGAATTCCTCTACAAGACCACCAACTATTACGACCCGACCTCCGAACGCAGCATTCGTTGGGACGACCCGGCGCTGGGCATCGACTGGCAACTGGACGAAGCGCCGAAGCTGTCGGCCAAGGACCAGGCAGCCGCGCTGCTCAAGGACGCTGACGTCTTCGCCTGAGGCCAGGTCTGTACGAAAACTCGCCGAGCGGTGATCAGGCAAGGCAAAAACAGGCGAGGAAGCGGAGTCCAGGTACCTAAATGAGCATTCCGAGCCTGTTTTTAACGCAGCATGATCGATGCGCAGGCAGTTTTCGTACAGAGCAAAGGCATAATGCGCCTGTCCCTACAGGCGCTACCGGCTCATGAAAGCATCTCTCCCTCGCAGACCCCGCTGGCGCAGCCTCGCGCTGTTGGCCCTGTGCCTGGCGCCGCTGCTGTGGCCGCTGGAACACCTCGCCGAGCGCTATTACCGCAGCGAACTCGCCGGGCAGAATCGCCAGACCCTCGATCTTTACGTCGCCAACCTGCTCGGCACCCTGCATCGCTATGAAGTGTTGCCGCAGATTCTCGGCGACTTGCCGGCCCTGCGCGCAGTTCTCGGCGCGCCGGACGACGGCGTCACCCAAGGCAACGCCAACCGCCTGCTGAAAAACATCGCCGCGCAGACCGGCGCCGAAGTCATGTACCTGATGGACACCTCTGGCCAGACGCTGGCGGCGTCGAACTGGGACAAACGTGACAGTTTCGTCGGCCGCAATTTCGCCTTTCGCCCGTATTTCAGCGAAGCCATGGCCGGGCGCCTCGGGCGCTTCTTCGGCCTCGGCACGACGTCCGCCAAACGCGGCTACTTCTTCGCCGCCGCGGTGCGCAACGGCGAGAAGATCATCGGCGTGCTGGTGATCAAGGTCGACCTCGACCACACCGAAAGCCTGTGGGGCAAAACCCCGGAACAACTGCTGGTGACCGACCATAACGGCGTGGTCATCCTCACCTCGCGGCCCGAATGGCGTTTCCGCTCGACCCGCGAGTTGAGCGATACAGAGCGCTCGGCGATCACTGCGATCCAGCCGTACCCGACGCGTGAGCCGCGGCCGCTGAACCTCAGCCCCGACGCCTGGCTGATCCAGACCCACGATATCGCCGAAACCGGCTGGAGCGTCAGCATCCTCGCGCCGCGCACGCTGATCGACCGCCCGGTGCGCACCGTCGTCGCGATTGGCGGGGCGACGCTGCTGGTGGTGATGCTGCTGCTGGGCCTGATGATGCAGCGCCGTCGCCATTATCTGGAGCGCATCGCCTTCGAGGCCAAGGCGCGACGTGAGCTCGAAGGCCGGGTTGCCGAGCGCACCAGCGATCTTGAAGGCCTCAACCGACGCCTGAAGCAGGAAGTGCTGGAACGCGAAACCGCGCAACAGGAATTGGTTCGCGCGCAGGATGATCTGGTTCAGGCCGGCAAACTGTCGGCACTGGGGACGATGTCGGCAAGCATCAGCCACGAACTCAATCAGCCGCTGGCGGCGATCCGCAGCTACGCGGAAAACGCCGAAGTGCTGCTCGATCATCAGCGCACCGACGACGCGCGCGGCAACCTCAAGTTGATCAGCGAACTGACCGGACGCATGGCCTCGATCATCGCCCACCTGCGCGCCTTCGCCCGTCGAGACCGCCACGCCCCGGAGAGCGTCGCCCTGCAACCGGCGCTGGACGATGCGCTGGCCTTGCTGGCCAAACGTCGGCGCAGCATGGAAGTCGAACTGATCCGCGACCTGCCCGCCGCGACGCTGTGGGTCGAGGCCGGCGAAACCCGCTTGCGCCAGGTTCTCGGTAACCTGCTCGCCAACGCTCTCGATGCCCTGACTGAAAAAGGCCCGCCGCGCAAATTGTGGCTGAGTGCCGAAGCCACCGCCGACGGCGTCAATCTGTACATTCGCGACAACGGTCCCGGGTTCTGCATGGAAGCCCTTGACCGCGCCAGCGAGCCCTTTTACACCACCAAGACTCGCACGCAAGGCCTGGGTCTGGGGCTGGCCATTTGCGAAACGCTGATGCGCGCTTTCGGCGGTGAGTTGTCGTTCGCCAACCATAAGCAAGGCGGCGCCCTGATCACCCTGCGCCTGCGCGCCGGCGCGCCCGGGGTCAGCCTGCAACCGTCCGAGGATCGAAGTGCATGACCATCGACAATCGCATCCAGGTAGTGTTGATCGACGACGATCCGCACTTGCGCCAGGCCCTCGGCCAGACCCTGGACCTGGCCGGCCTGAAAATCCTGCCGCTATCCGAAGCCAAGGGCCTGGCTGCGCAACTTGAGCGTGACTGGCCGGGTGTGGTGGTCAGCGACATTCGCATGCCGGGTATGGACGGCCTCGAACTGCTCAGTGAACTGCACGCGCAGGATCCCGAGTTGCCGGTGCTGCTGATCACCGGCCATGGCGACGTGCCCTTGGCGGTGCAAGCGATGCGCGCCGGTGCTTACGATTTTCTGGAAAAACCGTTTGCCAGCGATGCCCTGCTCGACAGCGTCCGCCGTGCCCTCTCGCTAAGGCGACTGGTGCTGGACAACCGCAGCCTGCGTCTGGCGCTGAGCGATCGCAACGAACTGAGCGCGCGGCTGGTCGGCCATTCGACGCCGATGCTGCGCCTGCGCGAGCAGATCGGTGCGCTGGCAGCGACCAAGGCTGACGTGCTGATCCTCGGCGAAACCGGTGCTGGCAAAGAAGTCGTAGCCCGTGCATTGCATGACTTGTCGAGCCGGCGCAACGGCCCGTTCGTGGCGATCAACGCTGGCGCGCTGGCGGAATCGGTGGTGGAAAGCGAGCTGTTCGGCCACGAACCCGGCGCCTTCACCGGAGCGCAGAAACGTCGCATCGGCAAATTCGAATTCGCCAACGGCGGCACGCTGTTTCTCGACGAAATCGAAAGCATGAGCATGGACGTGCAAGTGAAATTGCTGCGCATGTTGCAGGAGCGTGTCGTCGAACGCCTGGGCGGCAACCAACTGATCCCGCTGGACATTCGCGTCATTGCCGCGACCAAGGAAGACCTTCGTCAGGCCGCCGACCAGGGCCGCTTCCGCGCCGACTTGTATTACCGTCTCAACGTCGCGCCGTTGCGCATCCCGCCGCTGCGCGAACGAGGCGAAGACGCCTTGGTGCTGTTCCAGCATTACGCCGACGAAGCCAGTGCTCGCCACGGTTTGCCGCCCCATCCATTGCAACCGGCACAACGCGCTCTGCTGCTGCGTCACACCTGGCCGGGCAATGTGCGTGAGCTGCAAAATGCCGCCGAGCGGTTTGCGCTGGGACTGGAGCTGGCATTGGATAATAGCGCTGATGGCAGCGGCGGCACGCCTGTCGAAGTAGTCAGCGGCGGCCTCAGCGAGCAGGTGGAAAATTTCGAGAAATCGCTGATCGCCGCCGAACTGGCGCGCTCGCACAGCTCGGTGCGCAGCCTCGCCGAAGCCTTGGGCATTCCGCGCAAAACCCTGCACGACAAATTGCGCAAACATGGCCTGAATTTCGGCGACAGCAGCCATGGGGAAGAGAGCGAATGAGCAGCGAAAGCGCATACCTGCAAACGGTGCTGCACCACGACATTCCGCTCACTGCCGAGATGGGTCTCGAGGTGCTCGAGTGGCGCGAGCAACAATTAAGCCTGCACCTGCCGCTCGCACCCAACGTCAACCACAAGAGCACCATGTTTGGCGGCAGCCTGTACTGCGGCGCGGTGCTGGCCGGTTGGGGCTGGTTGCATTTGCGTTTGAAGGAAGAAGGAATTGGCGACGGACACATCGTCATTCAGGAAGGGCAGATCAGTTATCCGCTGCCGGTGACCGGAGACGCCGTGGCGATTTGCCCGGCGCCTGATGCGGCAATATGGAAGAAGTTTCTGGCGATGTACCGGCGTTATGGGCGAGCGCGGTTGACGCTGGATACGCGGATCCTGAATGCGGGAAGTGCAGACGATGCGGTGAGATTTACCGGGCAGTACGTTTTGCACCGCTGAAGCAAAAGTTCTCAGGAGCGTGCCAACTCCAACAGTTGCGCACGCCACGCAGCCTTCGCCGGCAACGCCAGAAAAAACCCGTTCAACAGCGATTCCCGCGCTGGGTAACAAAACGCTTCACCGTTCAGATCCAGCACCTCGCCTCCCGCCCCTTCCAGCACACCTTGCGCTGCCGCCGTGTCCCACTGCGAAGTCGGCGCCAGACGCGGATAGCAGTCGGCAGCACCTTCGGCGAGCAGACAAAATTTCAATGAACTGCCGATATTGGCCAGTTGCAGCTCACCGAGACTGGCGCTCAAACCGGCCAGCAAACGCTCTTGCTCGGGACTGGAATGTCGACGGCTGGCCACCACGGTAAACGCCTCGCCCGGCGCTGGCACATCGCGTACCTGAATCGGCACCGGCGTTGCGCCCTTGTCGCCACGCCATGCACCGAGCCCGGCGCCACCGACGTAAAAACGACCGTTGGTCGGCATCGTCACCACGCCAAACACCACTTGACCGTTTTCGATCAGTGCGATGTTGACGGTGAATTCCTCGCTACCGCTGATGAACTCCTTGGTGCCGTCCAGCGGATCCACCAGCCACCAGCGCTGCCAACCGGCGCGCACGCTCTGCGGGATATTGGCGTCCTCTTCCGACAACACCGGAATGCTCGGATCAAGCGCCGTCAGCCCGGCAACGATAAGGTGATGCGCAGCCAGGTCGGCGGCCGTCACCGGCGAATCATCGGGCTTTGCCGTGACTTCAACGCCGACACGCCAGAACGGCAGAATCGCCTCGCCAGCCTGCAGAGCCAGCTCAATTACCGGTGCCATCAACGGATGGAGAAAATTCATCGACGTCTCACTCATAGCTGAATATCCCGCGCTGGCTCAGCAGGTCACGGACCAAATACAGCGCCGCCAACGCGCGGCCTTCGGTAAATTGCGGGTTGAGCGCCAGCGTCGACAGTTCGCGCAGGTTGACCTTGTCGACCCGCATCGGCTCCGGCTCATCGCCTTCCAGCCGTTCTTCGTAGAGATCGGTGGCCAGCACCACCTGGATCTTCTGGCTCATGTAGCCGGGCGACAGCGACAGCTCGGTCAGATGTTCCAGTTGGCGCGCGCCATAACCGGCCTCTTCCTTGAGCTCCCGCTCGGCTGCCGCCAGCACGTCTTCGCCCGGCTCGATCAGGCCTTTGGGCAAAGACAGTTCGTATTCGTCAGTGCCGCCGCAATATTCCTCGATCAGCACCGCATGTTCAGCGTCGAGCATGGCGACAATCATCACCGCGCCGTAGCCAGCACCTTTGCCGACCAAACGCTCGTAGGTGCGCTCCACGCCATTGGAAAATCGCAGCTTGAGTTCTTCGACGCGAAACAGGCGACTGGTAGCGACGATCTCGCGGGCGAGTACGGTGGGTTTCTGGCGCATGCAAAGCTCCTTGGCGTGAACGCGCTACTATAACGCGGCTTTCCCGATTGTTTGCGTCGGATATCCTTTCACCGTTCGAGACGTTGCCATGCCATCTTTACCGTGGTCCGACATTGATACCGTTCTGCTCGATATGGACGGCACGCTGCTGGATCTGCACTTCGACAATCATTTCTGGCTCGAGCACCTGCCCCAGCGCTACGCCGAACTGCACGGTATCAGCCGGGCCATGGCCGAACTGGAGTTGCAGCCGTTGTTCGAACGCCACGCCGGCCAGTTGCAATGGTATTGCCTGGATTTCTGGAGCGCGGAGCTGAAGCTTTCGGTGCGCGAATTGAAACAGGAAACCGCGCACTTGATCGCCCTGCGCGCGGATGCCGATACTTTTCTCGACGCGATCAAGCGTGCCGGCAAACGGGTGATCATGATCACCAATGCGCACCGCGATTCGCTGTCGTTGAAACTGGAACGGATCGAACTGGCACCGTACTTCGAGCGGCTGATCAGCTCGCATGACTATGGTTATCCCAAGGAGAACCCGCAGTTCTGGGATGCCCTTCAGGCCGACATCGGTTTTGATCCGGCGCGCAGCCTTTTTATCGACGACACCTTGCCAATCCTGCGCAGTGCACGGGATTTTGGCGTGGCGCATCTGCTCGCGGTGAAAGAACCGGACAGCCGCAAAGGGCCGAAGGACACCGCAGAATTTGCCGCAGTCGAGGACTACCGCGATCTCATCGCCGGACTGTGATCCCTGCAGGAGCTGCCGATCGCGGCCCGAGCCTTCGGCAGCTCCTACATGACTGCGTTACTTTGGAATACGCAGCTTTTGCCCTGGATAAATCTTGTTCACATCCTTGAGCATTGGCTTGTTGGCGTCGAAGATCTTCTGGTACTGGTTGGCATTGCCATAGACGCGCAGTGAAATCGCACTGAGCGTGTCACCTGCCTTGACCTCGACAAACTCGGCAGCCACGACGACCGGTCCGGTCACAGTGATCTGATCATCGACACTGCCTACGCCCGCAATATTGCCCACTGCCAGCAGGATCTTTTCCTTTTCCTCCTGGCTCGCCACTTCACCGGTCACCGTCACCTTGTCGCCATCCACGGTCGCCTGCACGTTGGGATTGCCCAGCCCGACCTTGCTGATATGTTCCTTCAACTGCTCACTGGCGTTGGCATTGCCTGGGGTCAACAGATCGATCAGCTTCTCACCGGCCTCTTTTACAAAGCTCAAAAGACTCATAGCGCACACTCCTTGATTTGGGTTCCAGACGCCCAAGCCTAGACCACCCCAGCCAAACCCGGTTCCAGTCCGACCAATGACGCTGCCGCGCCGCAGGCGGTAGAATCGCCCTACCCCGCCAACCGCCCGGAGCGAAGATGGACATCAAGCAGCTGAAATTCCTCATCGCCCTCGACGAAACCCGCCATTTCGGCCAGGCCGCCGCGCGCTGCCACATCACTCAACCGACCTTGTCGATGCGCCTGCGCAGCCTCGAAGAAGAACTTGATCTGCCATTGGTCAATCGCGGCCAGCGCTTCGAAGGCTTCACCGCGCCGGGCGAGCGCGTGCTGGCGTGGGCGCGCACGGTGCTGGCGGCGTACGACGGCTTGCAAGCGGAAGCGGCGGCCTGTCGCGGCAACCTGATCGGTACGCTGCGCCTGGGTGTGGTGCCGCTGTCGAGTTTCGATCCGTTGCCGCTGATGCAACGTCTGCATGCGGCGCACCCGGACCTGCGCTTCGAGCTGTCGTCGCTGAGTTCCGAACAGGTGCTCGAACACTTGGCGAACAATCGCATCGACATCGGCGTGTCGTACCTTGAACGCCTGGACAACGAGCGCTTCGATTCGCTGGCCTTCAACGAGACGCGCATGGGCCTGCTTTACGACGAGCGCTCGTTCAACTTCGGCGAAGAACCCCTGAGCTGGGAAGCGCTGATCGAACTGCCGCTGTGCATGCTCACCAGCGGCATGCATTTTCGCCAGTCCATCGACCACAACTTCCACAGCCGCGGCCTGACCCCGCAGCCGCTGCTGCAGACCGACGCCGTGCATCAACTGCTGCAAGCGGTTCACGGCGGTTTTTGCTGCGCGATCATGCCGCTCGATGGCGGCGCGGAAACCCTCGCCGATCACCTGCGTCTGCAACCGATCGAGAACGCTCATACCCTCGCACCGCTGGGCCTGATCATGCGCCGTGGCGCCCCCCGCTCAGCGCTGGCAGAAGCCTGTTTCGCGCTGTATCAGAAATTGCCAAAAGACGCTTGATCGACGGCATCTATCGGTAGATCGGTAATAGCGATTAGACGCGACATCTTGCCGCGCCTAGTCTTGACCTAGATCAAACCGTCGGTGATGCCATGAACGCCAAGCGCCCAGCCTGCGCGGCGCCAGCAATTGAAACGCCCGCGCCTGCCGCCAGCCAGACCTACAGCTACAGCGATCTACCTTTTGAGGCATCGGCCAGCACCGCGCTGGCCGAGGAAGTTGCGTTGGCGATCGCCTACAACGGCATCAGCCAGGCAGTGATGCTGGTCACGCCGACGGACCTTGAGGATTTCATCGTCGGTTTCAGCCTCGGCAGCGGCATCATCGAAGACCCCAGCGATATCTACGATCTGCAACTGACAGGCGCAGGCTCTGCGCAATACGCGCAAGTGACCATCGCCAACCGTGCGTTCTGGAACCTCAAGCAACAGCGGCGCCAGTTGGCCGGCACCAGCGGCTGTGGACTGTGCGGCGTCGAAGCGGTCGAACAGGCCTTGCCCGATCTCAACGTATTGCCGGGCGCAGCGTTGCCACCGATCGAATGGCTCGACGGTTTGCGCCAGCGCATCGGCGCGTTCCAGCCGCTCGGCCAGCACTGCGGCGCGGTGCATGCGGCGGTGTTCATGAATGCCAGCGGTGAATTATTGCTCGGTCGCGAAGACATCGGCCGCCATAACGCGCTGGACAAGCTGATCGGCGGACTGATTCGCCAGAAGATATCCACAGAGGGCGGGCTGGCGATTGTCACAAGCCGTTGCAGCCTCGAACTGATCCAGAAAGTCTTGCGTGCCGGCATCCAGACCCTCGTCAGCCTGTCGGCACCCACCGGCCTGGCCGTGCAATGGGCCCGGCGCCACAACCTCAATCTCATCCACCTGCCGCAGAAAAGTGCGCCGCGGGTGTACAGCCCCGCGATGGAGAATCAAGCGTGAGCCAACATCATCAAGCCGACCAGAAACCTGTCCCGCGCTACAAGCCTTACAAAGGTGCCGCCGGCGGCTGGGGCGCCCTGATCAGTGTGGCTCAGGCGTGGCTGACCAGCGACAACGCCCTGAAGAACCTGCGCATGATGCTCAAGACCAACCAGAACGGTGGCTTCGACTGCCCGGGTTGCGCCTGGGGTGATTCGCCGGAGAGCGGCATGGTCAAGTTCTGCGAGAACGGCGCCAAAGCGGTGAACTGGGAAGCGACCAAGCGTCGCGTCGATGCGAAATTCTTCGCCAAGCACAGCGTCACTGCGTTGCTGGAGCAGAGCGACTACTGGCTGGAATATCAGGGCCGGCTGACCGAGCCGATGGTCTACAACGCTGAAACCGATCGCTACAAGCCAATCAGCTGGGAAGATGCTTTCGCCCTGATCGGCAAGCACCTGCGCAATCTGCCGAGCCCGGATCAGGCCGAGTTCTATACTTCGGGCCGCGCCAGCAACGAAGCGGCGTATCTTTATCAATTGTTCGTACGGGCTTACGGCACCAACAATTTCCCTGACTGCTCGAACATGTGCCACGAGGCCAGCGGCGTGGCATTGGCGCAGAGCGTCGGTGTCGGCAAAGGCACGGTGACCTTCGATGACTTCGAACACGCCGACGCGATTTTCGTGTGGGGCCAGAACCCCGGCACCAACCACCCGCGCATGCTTGAACCGTTGCGTGAAGCGGTGAAACGCGGCGCCCAGGTGGTGTGCATCAACCCGCTCAAAGAGCGCGGCCTGGAGCGTTTCCAGCATCCACAGCACCCGATCGAAATGCTCACCAACGGTGACAAGCCGACCAACACCGCGTACTTCCGCCCCGCACTCGGCGGGGACATGGCGGTGCTGCGCGGCATGGCCAAGTTCCTCCTGCAATGGGAACGCGATGCGCAAAAGGCTGGTGAGCCAGCGGTGTTCGACCATGATTTCCTCAATGCCCACAGCGCCAACGTGCTGGAATATCTCGCCACTGTCGACGACACCTCGTGGGAGCAGATCGTCGAGCAGTCCGGCCTGACGCTGATCGAGATCGAGCAAGCGGCGCGCATGTACGCCAAAGGCAAAAACGTGATCATGTGCTGGGCGATGGGCATCACCCAGCATCGCCACTCGGTGCCGACCATTCAGGAAATCGCCAACCTGATGCTCCTGCGCGGCAACATCGGCAAGCCGGGCGCAGGTCTGTGCCCGGTGCGCGGTCACAGCAACGTGCAGGGCGACCGCACCATGGGCATCAACGAGCGTCCGCCAGTGGCGTTCCTCGACTCCCTCGAGCGTCGCTTCCAGTTCAAGGTGCCGCGTCATAACGGTCACAACGTGGTCGAGGCGATCCATGCGATGGCCGAAGGTCGTGCCAAGGTCTTCATCGGGCTGGGCGGCAACTTTGCCCAGGCCACGCCGGACAGCTCGCGCACCTTCGAAGCGCTGCGCAACTGCGACCTGACCGTGCAGATCAGCACCAAGCTCAACCGCAGCCACCTCGCTCACGGCAAAGACGCGCTGATCCTGCCGTGCCTGGGCCGTACCGACATCGACATCCAGACCGAAGGCCCGCAAGCGGTGACGGTGGAAGACTCGTTCAGCATGGTCCACGCGTCCAACGGCCAGTTGCAGCCGCTGTCGAACCAGATGCGCTCGGAACCGTCGATCATCGCCGGCATCGCTGCCGCGACGCTGGGCAGCCAACCGGTGGACTGGAACTGGCTGGTAGCCGATTACGGGCGCATTCGCGAACTGATCGCCGACACCATTCCAAGTTTCAAAGACTTCAACGACAAGATCAAAAACCCGGGCGGCTTCTATCTGGGCAACTCGGCTGGCGCCCGCAAATGGAACACGCCGTCGGGCCGCGCCAATTTCCGCGCCAATCAGTTGCCGAAAGATCTGGTCCATGAGCGCACCCGTGCTACCGGGCAGGTGCCGGATCTGATCCTGCAATCAATGCGGTCCCACGATCAGTACAACACGACGATTTATGGTCTCGACGACCGCTATCGCGGCGTGAAGGGCCAGCGCGACGTGCTGTTTGCCAATGAGGCTGACATCATTCGTCTGGGCTTCCGTCCGGGGCAGAAGGCCGACATCGTGTCGATCTGGGACGACGGTCGCGAACGCCGGGTGAAAGGTTTTACCTTGTTGGCGTTCGACATTCCTGCCGGGCAGGCAGCGGCGTACTATCCGGAAGTCAATCCGCTGGTGCCACTGGAGAGCACGGGCGATGGCAGCCACACGCCGACATCCAAGTTCATTGCGATCCGGCTGGAAGCGGCGAGTGAGACCGGGTTGATCATGGCCAAATCAGCTTAAACCAAGATCAAAAGATCGCAGCCTTTGGCAGCTCCTACACCGTTTCCTGTAGGAGCTGCCGAAGGCTGCGATCTTTGAGATTGTACTTTTCGACCGCCCACAAAAAAGGCCGTTTTTGCATAAAAACGGCCTGTCCGAAGTAGTTAAAGACCGGCGAAAATCGGTTAAGTTCCGTTGAAAAAACAGTAACTTGCAATCTTGTATACAAGTCGTGTTATTCGTCGGATTTTGATTGTCACGCCCATTGCAGAGCCTCAGGATCGGCGCCGTCATCCCTTTGAGGCTCATCCTCTATGAAGTTCTCCTCGATTCTCTTGTTGTCCCTTGGCCTGGTCAGTGGCTTCGCTTCTGCCGGAGGCACCACCGAAGCAGGTGTGGGCGGCGCATTGGGCGGGGTTCTTGGCTCGGTCGTCGGTCAGTCGTTAGGCGGCAATACAGGTTCCACCATCGGCGCAGCCTTGGGCGGCGCGGGTGGTAGCGCAGTCGGCGCAGACAAGCGCAGCCGTGGCGAAGCAGCCATCGGCGGTGCATTGGGTGCAGCCGGCGGTAACGTGGTTGGTCGCAGCCTCGGTGGCACCACCGGCAGCCTGATCGGCTCTGCCGCTGGTGGCGGTGCAGGTGGCGCGCTGGGTAACTACATGGGCAACAAGAGTGACGACGATGATCGTCGCTACGACCGGGGCCATGATGACCGTCGCTACTACCGCGACCGTGGTCATCCAGGTCGCGGCCATGCCTACGGCCATCGTAAGCATCACAAGTACTATCGCCACCACTAAGGCGAAGGCTTGAACGAAAATCGCGGCCCTTTGGGCTGCGATTTTTTTTCGCGTCTAGATGACCAGCCTCTCCAGCGCCCCGCGCAAACCGGCAGGAATCGGCACCGGCTGATTGCTCGCCCGATCCACGAATACATGCACGAACCGCCCCGCCGCACACGCCTCGCTTTCGCCAACCTTGAACACCGCCAGTTCGTATTGCACCGAACTGTTGCCCAGCTTGCCAACCCGCAGTCCGATCTCGATCAGATCGGGGAAAGCGATCGAGGCAAAGTAATCGCAGGCCGAACTGACCACGAATCCCACCACTTCGCCGTCATGAATATCCAGGCCCCCGACCTGAATCAGATACGTGTTCACCGCCGTGTCGAAGAAGCTGTAGTAGGTAACATTGTTGATATGACCGTAGGCGTCGTTGTCGTGCCAGCGTGTAGTGATCGGCTGGAAGTGGGGGTAGTCGGAGCGTTGATTCATGCAGGACTCTCGCATTTCTGGAATGGATTTGACCGTGAGGACGACCCTTTACCTGTGGGAATGGGCCTGCCCGCAAAGGCGCCTGCACAGCCAGTCAAATTAACGATCTGCAAACCCCTTCCCCTGCGCCGCCAGCTCGCCAATCAGCCGCGCCGGTTTCCATTGATCGCCCTGACGCGCCTCCAGCGCCAGCAAGCGCTGATGAATATCCGCCAGTCCCTGCTGATCCGCCCAAGCCATCGGCCCGCCCTTCTGCACTGGAAAACCATAGCCATTCAAGTACACCAGATCGATGTCATGGGCCGAGCCGGCAATGCCTTCCTGCAGAATCTTCGCACCTTCGTTGACCAACGCCAGCAGACAGCGCTCAAGGATTTCTTCCGGGCCGATGTCGCGACGCTGAAATCCCAGCTCTTCGCTGACGCGCAGCACCAGCGCATCCACCTCGGGATCATGCTCGGCCTGGCGACTGCCTGGCTCGTAATGGTAGTAACCGTTGCCGGACTTCTGCCCGAACCGGCCCATCTCGCACAGTCGGTTATCGATCTGCAACTGCGGCGCATCCTGACCATTGCCAGCGAGCTCCCGAGCACGCCACTCCAGATCGATGCCGACCACGTCGTACATGCGAAACGGCCCCATGGCGAAACCGAAGCCTTGCAGCGCAGCATCCACCTGCTGTGGATAAGCGCCTTCGAGGAGCATCTTGCGTGCTTCGAGTACATACGGATGCAGCATGCGGTTGCCGATAAAACCGTGACAGTTGCCCGACACCACGCTGACCTTGCCCATGCGCTTGCCGAGCGCCAGCGCTGCCTCCAGCGCTGCTGGCGAGGTCTGCGCACCGCGCACGATCTCCAGCAGTTTCATAATGTGCGCAGGGCTGAAGAAATGCAGGCCCAGGACCTGTGCCGGGCGCCGGGTTGCGGCGGCAATGGCGTCGATATCCAGCGCCGAGGTGTTGCTCGCCAGCAGTGCCTCGGGCTTGAGCAGGCCATCCAGTTCGCGAAAGATCTTCTGCTTCAGCTCAAGGTTTTCGTACACCGCTTCGATCACCAGGTCGACATTGCGAATCGCCGCGTAATCCGCCGCCGCTGATACGCGAGCCATTCGCGCATCCGCCTCGGCCTGATCGATGCGGCCCTGACGCACGCTGTGTGCATAAGTGTCGGCGACCGTTGTCAGAGCTTGCTCAAGCATCTGCGGGTTGTTATCGACCCACTGCACGCTCACGCCGGCATTGGCCAGGCACATGACAATGCCACGGCCCATGGTGCCCGCGCCGATCACGGCAGCCTGCTGGATATCAAAGGATGTCTGGCTCATGTTGTTCTCTTGTAAGTGGCCCTGAGACAGCTTCCAACCTTAGTCAGGCAACAGCGGTTTTTGAAGTTTATTAGCGTGATGATCGATATTCAGCAGATGGATCCAGCTCGCCCAGAATTGCGCGCCTGATCGAGCAAATGGTAGTCCGCCCACTCGCGGACCTCAGCGTAGCGGTACTCTTCCAGTGCCGCATATCCTGGTATCGCGCGAGCCTTGAGCCTGGTGAACAACGGCACGCTGATACCGCACAGGAACCGCGTCAGCCGTTCGGCCGTGGGGAAGCTGCCTGTGTGTTGCTCATGCCTGTGGATAAATTCCCCACACAGCTGCGCGAAGTTTTTATCCACAAGCGGAGGCAATGCTGGCGGCTCAGGCAATCGTGCGGTCTGGCCGTGACACACCGAGCAATGGCCACAACGCTCAGGAGCATTGAGATCGCCGAAATACTCCGCCAGGCGATAACCCAGGCAGCGCTCAGTGGCGAACACCTCGAGCATGGCGTGAATCCGCGCCACCTCCGTCAGTTCGTGCCGAGTGAAATACCCGTGCAGTTCAGCGCTCAGGGCATCGCTGTCAAAATCGCTGTGCAGCAGGCTGTACACCTCGGTCATCTGCTTGCTTTCAAGCTCGACCCAGCCCTTTTCCTGAAAATAGTCCAGCGCTGTCACCACTCGATTGCGCTCGGCGGAATACTGCGAGTACATCGCCTCGAAATCCACCGTGGCCCAGGTACGTGCGCGCGTCGATGTCTGGATGATCGCCGCCACGAAATCCCTTCGCTTGCCCTCGAAGCGCTGGAGCAGTGCTTCAGGCTCAAGCAGATATTTGAAGCGGTATTCGGCGTAATAGGCGTAACGCGGCGCGATCAGACCCCGCAGTTCCAGCTGCACCAGCAACGTCTTCAACGGCAACGAACGAATATTGCTCTGATCGGCCAGTGGCCCGAGCAAAAATTCCCACTGCCCCTCCGGCACTGAGGCTTTGAGTTCATCGAGCACATGACGAATCCCAGCGCACTCAGGCGTATCGCCATAAACGAAATTCTCCAGCACATTGAGGCTGTCGCGGTTGGCCAATACCAGGCAATCGGAGGGCTGCCCGTCGCGCCCGGCACGGCCGATTTCCTGACTGTAGTTTTCGATGGATTTGGGCAGATCGAAATGCACCACGTTGCGGATGTCGCTCTTGTCGATGCCCATCCCGAAGGCGATGGTGGCAACGATGCAGTTGGACTGACCGACCATGAAGCGATGCTGTATGCCTTCACGCTGATCGTGGGGCAAGCCTGCGTGGTAAGCCTCGGCCTGCGTTCCGTTGCGTTGAAGGTGTTCGGCAATGTGTTCGGCGGTCTTCTGCAACGTGACATAGACAATGCTCGGTTGCCCGGGACGTGCGGCCATCCATTCGACCAGACGCCGACGTTTGTCCTGACCGCGCACAGGCTCGACCAGCAGGTTGAGGTTGCAACGATAGAAACCGGTGGTCACCACATCGCCCGGTGCGATGGCGAATCTGGCCTGCATGTCGGCGATGACCTTTGGTGTGGCCGTGGCGGTAAGCAACAGGGCCTGCGCAATGTTGAACTGACGTTGGTAGTCCGGCAGTTTCAGGTAATCGGGGCGAAAATTATGGCCCCATTCGGAAATGCAGTGCGCCTCGTCGATCACTAATAACGAGATCGACACCTGCTGCAGGAAGTTGCGGAAGCGCTCGTTTTTCAGACGCTCGACGGAAATCATCAGAATTTTCAATTCACCCGAACGCGCACGGGCCATTACGTCGTTGGCATCCTCACGGCTCTGTGCCGAATCGATGCTCCCTGCCGAGATGCCGTGGCGTTTGAGAAACGCCAGTTGATCCTGCATCAACGCCAGCAACGGCGAGACCACCAGTGTCAGGTGCGGCAACAGAAGCGCCGGCAGTTGGTAGCAAAGCGATTTGCCGGAGCCGGTAGGAAAGATCGCCGCCGCCGAACGCCCCGCTAGCACCGCGCTGATGGCGGCCTCCTGACCGGGCCGGAACTGTGGGTAACCAAAAACCTGTTCCAGGGTGTTGTGCATTTGCTGTCACTCCTTTGACTGCTGCCTTGCCCAAAGCCTAGCGGGCGATTGCAGCGAGTCGAGAAAAGGTTGCAGGTCAAAACGATACGGAATAATACAGCGGATCAAGCGCACCCAAGGGATCGTAAGCCAGATAAAAGCCTCCATGACAGTTTAAAAACCAACCACAACAAACTTCCAAGACAGACAAAACATTACAAACCAGCTTATTCAAACGACAAGAATCGATACAACGAAAAACTTTATCTGCTCAGCTCACCCAAACTAAATTACTTGCTCTCCCAAATAATAAGAGGGCAACACAATGACGATCTTAAGCATATTTTTTTGCGGCACCGGCTCTAACAAATTTGACCAACACCATAAAAACTTCTGGGATGGCGAAATCGTCTCCACGCTTGCTGCTCACCACAACGGACGTGAATTTGCCGAGTGGATTGTCGTCGATGGCCCTGGCAGCGGCAATCTGCAAGCCGATGACCTGTTCACCAAGACGTCTGAATACGGCCTGACCGGCACCCTGTTTGGTAAGGGATGGGAGGAAAACGTGCAACACGCCGTAAATATCATCAAAGGCAAATGTGACTGGCAGCGTAAACAACTGACCGAAGCAGAATATAACCGCCTCAAAGCCGCAGGCATTCCTATTGAAGATGTAAAAGTTGAAGGCTCCTGGTTATGGCGCAATTACAACTATGGCGATCGCAGCATCACCCAACAGAAATTGCAGGAACAAATCATCAAGACTTTCCGCAAGGACGGTGTTATTCCAACCACAGTCAATCTTGTCGGCTGGAGCCGGGGCGGTATCAGTTGCCATATGCTCGCCAATGCAATGTTCCAGGACGCGGCCCTCAAACATGTTCCGGTGAACATCTTTGCGATCGATCCAGTTCCGGGAATCGGTAACTTTCAGGAAAACCGGATAAAACTTCAATCCAACGTCAAGGAATACATCGCGTTCTATGCCCGCGACGAACGCTCAAAAGGTTTCAGCTGCGTGATCCCGCAAACCGCCACCGGCACCAGGACTTCGATCTATCCAATGGCCGGTCGCCACGCCACCCTCGCGGGCAACGCCACATCGCTTGGCGGCGAGCCAAGCAGCAGCAGCGACCTCAACGCTCTGATCGAGCCCGGACGCATCGTTCGCCATCTGGCGGAAACCTGCCTCAAGCGCTGGGGCGTGTCGCTTGGCAAAACCCTTAACCTGAGTGATGCCGACCTGCTGCGCCTCACCGGCGCCATCGTCAGCGACGAAGCGCGTTACAAGAAGATGCACAGCCAGTCCTACACTTATTTCACCGAACTGGATCAAGGCGAGCGCTATGTTTCGCTCGGCAGCAAAGGCGTGCCGTTCTCAGCAGTGAAAGGCACGATCTACCGGCCGGCAACCGGACTGACCACTAGCCTGCTGGACATCTCCAGTTACGGGCATCTGCGTTGAAATCGTTGAAAAATCGGTAGCAACGTCCGGCAAACAGTTCGTCCCGTTCCGGCGCTGCGCGATGCCCTGTCTGCCATCCCGATCCCGGTGGGGCGAAGCTCCATCCCGCGAATTTCATGTGAAGGCATTACGGGTCAAGATCGAGAATAAAAAAACCGCCCCAAAGGGCGGTTTTTTCAATCATCGCAAACCAATATTTACAACTTCGGCCCAGCCGCCTTGATCGCGTCGCTCACTTCGAACTTCTTGAAGTTCTCGATGAACAGACCGGCCAGTGCTTTCGCTGCCTCGTCGTACGCCGCCTTGTCAGCCCAGGTATTGCGCGGGTTGAGCAGGTTGGTGTCGACGCCCGGAACGGCCAGTGGCACGTCGAGGTTGATGGTGTCGAGGTGTTCGGTGGCAGCACCGATCAGTGCGCCGCTCTGAATCGCGGCAATCACTGCGCGGGTGGTCGGGATGTTGAAGCGTTGGCCGACGCCGTAGCCGCCGCCGGTCCAGCCGGTGTTGACCAGGTAGACCTTGGAGCCGAAACCGCGGATGCGCTTGATCAGCAGTTCTGCGTATTCGCCAGCCGGACGCGGGAAGAACGGTGCGCCGAAGCAGGTGGAGAAAGTCGACTTGATGCCGCTGCCCGAACCCATTTCAGTCGAGCCCACCAGTGCGGTGTAGCCGGACAGGAAGTGGTAGGCCGCTTGCTCTTCGTTGAGGATCGACACTGGCGGCAGTACGCCGGTCAGGTCGCAGGTCAGGAAGATCACCGCGTTTGGCTCGCCACCAAGGTTCTTCTCGGAACGCTTGGCAACGTGCTCCAGCGGATATGCGGCGCGGCTGTTCTGGGTCAGGCTGACATCGGCATAGTCGGCGTGCTTGGCGTCGTCGATGACGACGTTTTCCAGCACCGCGCCGTGCTTGATGGCTTTCCAGATGACCGGCTCGTTCTTCTCGGAGAGGTCGATGCACTTGGCATAGCAACCACCTTCGATGTTGAAGACAACGCCTTCGCCCCAGCCGTGCTCGTCGTCACCGATCAGGTAACGGCTTTCGTCGGCCGAAAGGGTGGTTTTACCGGTGCCCGACAGACCGAAGAACAGGGTCACGTCGCCTTCTTCGCCGATGTTGGCAGCGCAGTGCATTGGCAGCACGTCAGCGGCCGGCAGCAGGAAGTTCTGCACCGAGAACATGGCTTTCTTCATCTCACCGGCGTAACGCATGCCGGCGATCAGCACTTTCTTCTGCGCGAAGTTGATGATCACGCAGCCGTCGGAGTTGGTGCCGTCACGCTCGGGCACGCACTCGAAGTTGGCGACGTTGAGCACCTGCCATTCTTCACGGCCAGCCGGGTTGTACTGGGCCGGATTGATGAACAGGCAACGACCGAACAGGTTCTGCCAGGCAGTCTGCGTGGTCATTTTCACGGCCAGGTAGTGATCTTCCGCCGCGCCTACATGCACGTGGGAAACGAAATGCTCTTGCGCGTTGTTGAAGGCCTCGACGCGAGCCCACAGGGCATCGAACTTGTCGGCCGGGAACTTGCGGTTGATCGGGCCCCAGGCGATAGCGGCCTGAGTGGAAGGCTCTTCAACGATGAAACGGTCGACTGGCGAACGACCGGTGCGGTGACCGGTGCGGACAACCAGAGCGCCGGTATCGGCAAGCTCGCCTTCACCGCGATTCAGGGCTTCTTTTACCAGATCATCAACACTCAGATCGGTGTACACGGCGTTATTGGCTTGCGTCATGAGGTTCCCCGTCGGCCAGTGGCCGAGTGTGCTCCAAACGTTTTGTAGTAGAAAGTCGTGCACTACTACCGCGAAAAAAGTGGGCCGGATTATGCCAGAAAAGCCCAAAAAGAGTAGGGTCCTCCCGTCGTAACGGCGATATTCCGTCATTGCGCAGTGAATTTACCTGCGCTGAACCGTTTTAGTGACGGGTATCTGACGGCGTATCGACGCCCGCGCCAGCGAACAACTGAGCGATATCAGCCGCGTCGAACAGGTACTGCTGATTGCAGAACTGGCAATCGATTTCGACTTTGCCACCCTGCTCGGCTGCCAGCGCCAGCGCATCTTCCAGCCCAAGACTGACCAGCGCATTGCCGGAGCGTTCCCGCGAGCAGCTGCAGTTGAAGCGCAAATGCTGGACATCAAACAGGCGCACCTGCTCTTCGTGATAGAGCCGGTGCAGGACGGTTTCGTTGTCCAGACTGAGCAGTTCATCGGCGCCCAGAGTGCTGGCCAGCGCGGTGAGGTGCTGCCAGCTGGCGGCGCGATCTTCTTCGTCTTTCAAGCGATCGGCGGGGAGTTGTTGCAGCAACATGCCGCGTGCACGACGACCGTCGGCGAACAGCTTGAAGCGCGTGCCGACTTGCTGCGACATGACGAAGTAGTTGGTGAAGCAATCGGACAGGGTTTCGCCGTCAAGGTCGACAATCCCCTGATAACGCTGGCCAACAGTCGGGTCGATAGTGAGCGCCAGAACACCGTTCGGCATCAGGTCGCCGAGTGTGGCGTCCGCCGCGATCTCTTCGGCGTTATAGCGCGCCAGGCCGCGAATTTCGCGCTCGCTGGAGCATTCGATCATCAGCAGCGGAATCGGCCCTTCCGAACGCGCCTGCAAGATCAGCAAGCCATCGAACTTGAGCGTGCCGACCAGCAAGGAAGCGGCCGCCATCAGTTCGCCGAGCAACTGCGCGACCGGCTCCGGGTACGGGTGTTTGGCAAGGACTTCGGCATAGCTGCGCTCCAGCGCTACCAGTTCGCCGCGAGTATCGCTGTCATCGAAGATGAAGCGCTGTGTGAAATCGGTATCCGCTAGGTCGGTCATAGGTCTGGGTATCTGAATGTGATGACAAAATGGTTACAAAACGTGAAAATTTGCGCTTGCTGGCACTTTTTTTGGTGCCGGCGCTTTTTCGCCATGGGAGGCATTTTATGAACAATCCGGGTTTGTTCCAATCAAGGTGGAACCTCGGCCGGCTGGTTCTGTGTAACGTAGTGCCGTTGGCGCTACTGGCTTTCTGGTTATGGCCTACGGGCCAGATGCTGTGTGTGATTTTCGACGAGTGGCTGTTCCGCTCGCTCAACACACCGCTGGCCAGCAACCCGATATGGCTCCACATCTGGGCAATTGCAAGTCTGCGCCCGTTCGACATCGTCGTCGGACTCATTCTTCTGACGCTGCTGATCAAGGGCGACTGGATCTTCAGGGCGATCGACGTGCGCCGCGCATTCTTCGGTTTTTTCTCGATTCTTCTATTGATGGTGGTGATCCGCGCGCTGTTTTCCAAATTCGCCGATCACATGGGCTGGCAGCACAGCAGTCCATCGATGGTGCTTGAGGGCGCCGTGCACATCAGCGATTACTTTCCCCACCTGGAGAAAACCTGGGAGCTGAAGGACCGCTCGGGGCAGAGCTTTCCCGGTGATCACGCGTCGGTGCTGTTGATCTGGGCACTGTTCATGGGCGTCTTCAGCCGCACGGTCGGGCAGTTTCTGACGGTCTGGGGCCTGGCCGTGCTGTTCATGATGCCGCGCCTGGTCGCCGGGGCGCATTGGGGCCAGGACGACTACATTGGGGGCGTGCTGCTGGCGGTATGGGCGCTGGGCTGGGGTTACTACACGCCATTTGCCCATCACGCGGCGAACTTCTGGTTGAAGCTCACCGCGCCGGTTTTCGCGCTGCTGGGCAAGCTGCCGATGGTGTCGCGGATGAGCGTCATTTCCGCCCGGTAAATGGTGACGTTTCGAAAAGATCGCAGCTTCGGCACTCCTGCACAGGATCGCATTCAACTGTAGGAGCTGCCGTAGGCTGCGATCTTTTTATTCGTCATTGCTGCCGCGAAACCTGAACAGATCACGCCGCTGTTTCTTGCTCGGCTTGCCGTCGGTGCTCACGCCCAATGACCCGGCCTTGCGCATGGCCGCGGCCGCTTCACGCTTGGCAATACTCGCCTCGGTCTCGGCATACAAAGTCTGCGCTTCGGGTGCGCCACGACGCACGATGGACAAGGCCTCGACCCTCACGGTACGAACTTCGAAACCGGTGCGAATCTCGAACTCATCACCAATGCGTGGCTCCTTGCCAGGTTTGCACCGCTCGCCACGACAATGCACCTTGCCACTTTCAATTGCTGCTTTGGCCAAGGCACGGGTTTTATAGAACCGCGCCGCCCATAGCCATTTATCAAGACGGACCTTGTCGTCCTCTTCCTGCTTCTGTCCCATATGAATTCCTCGCTCAGCCAGTAGTCGGAACTGTACTACCGTTTCTGTCGGGCGCAAGAACTCGGCCCTCCAGATAGACTGTGATCTTCGCCGCCTGACCGGCCTGGAGTGACCGCGTGACTAAATTTCCAACTTCTTTGACCTCGCCCAAGGGCGGTTGCCAGGGCTGCCAGCAGAGCGAGCCGCTGAACTTCGATTTTTCCTTTGCCTACCAGCCGATCGTCGACCTGCGTGACCAATCGGTGTTCGCCCACGAAGCGCTGGTGCGAGGCGTGGCCGGTGAAGGCGCTTTGTCCGTGTTAAATCAGGTTACAGAAGACAACCGCTACCGTTTCGACCAGCTCTGCCGGACTCGCGCCATCGAAGGCGCGGCGAGCCTTAATATGCAGACACACTTGTCGATCAACTTTTTGCCCAACGCCGTCTACCGTCCAGAGCTATGCATTCGCAGCACGCTGGAGGCCGCGCGAAAACACGACTTTCCGATCGACCGACTGATTTTTGAAACCCTGGAAATCGAGCACGTAGATAATTATCGCCATTTGACCAATATTCTGCGTGAATACCGCGAATTCGGCTTCAAGACCGCCATCGACGATTTCGGTGCCGGTTATTCGGGGCTCAATCTGCTGGCTGATTTCCAACCGGATCTGATCAAACTCGACATGGCGCTGATTCGTGATGTCGATCAAGACCGCGTCCGTCAGGTGATTGTGCGGGGGATTGTCACAATGTGTGCGGAGTTGGACGTTACAGTCATTGCCGAAGGCATAGAAAGCGCCGGGGAACGGGATTTTCTCGCAGACTGTGGAATATTTCTGATGCAGGGCTACTGGTTCGCCAAACCTGCATTCAAAGCGTTGGCCCAGGTGCCGGACAAGGCCTGGAAGCGTTAACCCTTGGTTTTTTTCTTTGAAGACATTTGATCATTTGACCGTTGTCGGTCTGCGCGAGTGGGTGGCGCTCCCGGGCCTGGGAGTGGCGGGCCTGCGCGCAAAAATCGACACCGGCGCCAGCACCTCCAGCCTGCACGCTACCGACATCGAGCCGTTCGAACGCGACGGCGAGAAATGGGTGCGTTTCACTGCGCACCTCGGCACGGTCGTGCAGTTACGTCACCGGCGCTGCGAAGCTCCGCTGGTCACGCGCAAAACCATCAAAAGCTCCAACGGCCATGCACAGGTGCGCTACGTGATAAGCACCACGCTGGCCCTGGGTGATCGGGTCTGGCCGGTGGAGTTCACCCTGGCCTGCCGCAAGTCGATGCGTTATCGCCTGTTGCTCGGTTCCAAAGCCCTGATCGATGGCCAGTTGGTGGTCAATCCGGGCATCAAGTATGTACAAGACAAGCCGGTGTTCCCGGTATCTACCTCCTCCACAGGTGTTGCATGAAGATCGCTGTGCTGTCGCGTAATCCGCGTCTGTATTCCACCCGCCGTCTGGTCGAAGCCGGAATCGAGCGCGGGCATGAAATGGTGGTGATCGACACCTTGCGCGCCTACATGAACATCGCCAGCCACAAGCCGCAGATCCACTACCGCGGCAAACCACTGGAAGGTTTCGACGCGGTGATCCCGCGGATCGGCGCGTCGGTAACGTTCTACGGCTGCGCGGTGTTGCGTCAGTTCGAAATGATGGGCGTATTCCCGCTCAACGAATCGGTGGCCATTGCCCGCTCGCGGGACAAATTGCGTTCGCTGCAGCTGCTGTCGCGGCGCGGAATCGGTTTGCCGGTCACCGGTTTTGCTCACTCGCCGGACGATATTCCCGACCTGATTGCCATGGTCAACGGCGCACCTTTGGTGATCAAGGTGCTCGAAGGTACTCAGGGCATCGGCGTAGTGCTGTGCGAAACCGCGACGGCGGCCGAGTCGGTGATCGAAGCGTTCATGGGCCTGAAGCAGAACATCATGGTTCAGGAATACATCAAGGAAGCCGGCGGTGCAGATATCCGTTGCTTCGTGGTGGGCGACAAGGTGATCGCGGCGATGAAGCGCCAGGCCAAACCGGGCGAATTTCGCTCCAACCTGCACCGTGGGGGCAGCGCCAGCCTGATCAAGATCACCCCGGAAGAACGCATGACCGCGTTACGCGCTGCAAAGGTCATGGGCCTGGCAGTGGCGGGTGTGGATATCCTGCGTTCGAACCACGGCCCACTGGTGATGGAAGTGAATTCATCGCCGGGCCTGGAAGGGATCGAGACCACCACCGGCAAGAACGTGGCCGGGATCATCATCGAACATCTGGAAAAAAATGGCGGGCCGAATATGACCCGCACCAAAGGCAAGGGGTAAAGCAAAAGATCGCAGCTTTCGGCAGCGCCTACATGGGAGTGCGTTTCCTGTAGGAGCTGCCGTAGGCTGTGATCTTTTTTCAGCCGTTACACGGCATCTCTAGGCAACATCAACCCGAGCGGCAATCTCACGCGAGCCTCAAGTCCACCCCCGGACCGGTTGCGCAACTCGACGTTGCCGCCATGCATCGCCGCAATTCGCTTGACGATCGCCAACCCCAACCCCGTGCCTTTGCCGCCCCGAGCCCGATCGCCCCGGGTGAACGGGTTGAAAATCGCCTCAAGCTCGGACGGATCAATCCCGGCGCCACGGTCCATCACGCTCAGCACCACATACGGAGCGCTGGTATCCCCCGACACGTACGCCGCCACTTCGACGCCACTACCGGCATGATTCAAGGCGTTGCCAATCAGGTTGTTGAGCAGGCGCTTCATCGACACGCGACGCAGCGGGAATGGCTGGATCGGTTCCAGACGCAGGCGCACTTTCTCTTCGTTCTGGTTGTACGGCGCGGCGACTTCGCGCACAAGATCGCTGAGGTCGACTTCTTCCACCGACTCGTCTCGACCATCGCGAATGAACGCGAGGAACTGGTCGAGAATCGCGTCCATGTCTTCGATGTCGCGAACCATGTCGTCAGTCAGATCGGTGTGAGCCCCCATCAATTCCAGCGCCAGGCGCAAGCGCGTCAGCGGTGTGCGCAAGTCGTGGGACACCCCCGCGAGCATCAACTCGCGCTCGCGGCCGGCCTGCTCGACGTCTTCGGCCATCTGGTTGAAGGCGCGGTAAACCTCGGTCATTTCGCTGGGCGTGTCGCTGATCGGCAGGCGCACGCTGCGGCCCTGACCGAGCTGCCGTGCGGCATACACCAGACGCTTCAACGGCTGGTTGAGCTGGCTGACGAAAATCCACGCCGACGCTGTCGACAACAGGCCGATGGCGAGGAACCAGCCGAGCACGTTCCAGATTTTCTGGCCACGCAGCGGATGCGGGTAAAGCGGCACCTTCAGCCAGCCATCGCCCAGGCTTGGCGCGCGCACCCACAGCGCCGGTGGTGAGTGCATGCGCAAACGCACTTCGGTGTCGGCCCCCAGCTCCGCCTGCATCTGGCGCTGATAGATTTCGCTGTACGGCCAGTGCTGTTCGCCTTCCGGCACGCCGGCGCCGACCACACGGATCAGGGTTGCGGCATCGGCAATCTTTGCACGGTTTTCTTCATCGGCGGCCCAATAGGCGCGCAGCGTCAGGGCGACGCCGTGGCTGTATTGGCGATCCACCAGCACGTCCTCGTTCATCAACAGATAAACCAGGGTCAGCGCCTTGGAAAACAGCACGACGATCAGCACCAGCCAAAGGGTGCGAGAGAAAAAACTTTGGGGGAACCAGACGGGGGTTTTCATCTTTAACCGCTACACACTTGCAGGAGCGAGCAATGCTCGCATATTGCAGATTGCGAGTCTGTGGCCATGGCCGTGCGACCAGAGCCTTGCAGACCCGCTCCTACAAATCACCGATCACTTGGTGGCGGTGCCATCCGGAACGAACACGTAACCCACACCCCAGACGGTCTGGATGTAGCGCGGCTTCGACGGATCGGGTTCGATCATCCGACGCAGACGCGAGATCTGCACGTCGATGGAACGCTCCAGCGCATCCCATTCACGACCACGGGCGAGGTTCATCAGCTTGTCGCGGGTCAGCGGCTGACGCGCGTTCATTACCAGCGCCTTGAGTACAGCGAACTCACCGGTGGTGAGCATGTGCACCTCATCGCCGCGCTTGAGCTCGCGGGTGGCCAGCGACAATACGTAATCACCGAAGGTGACATTTTCGTCTTCGCTACCCGGTGCGCCCGGCACCGGTGCGGCCTGACGGCGCAATACGGCTTTGACACGCGCCATCAGCTCGTCGGGATTGAACGGCTTGGCCAGGTAATCGTCGGCCCCCAGTTCAAGGCCCTTGATACGGCTCAGCTCATCGCCCTTGGCGGTGAGCATGATGATCGGAATCTGGTTGTTCTCGCCACGCAGGCGGCGGCAAGCGGTCAGGCCGTCTTCGCCCGGCAGCATCAGGTCGAGAACGACCAGATTGAACACTTCACGCGCCAGCAGACGGTCCATCTGCTCGGTGTTCGGAACGGTACGGGCGCGATAGCCCTTGCTGACGAAGAAGCGTTCCAGCAGGCTGCTCAGCCCCGGATCGTCGTCAACGATGAGAATTTTTTCGCCTTCAGCAGTTTGTGCAGTGCTGCTCATTGGATGCTCCTTTTAGCTCGGCGCGCATTATGGCGTAGCTGCCGTTATACGCACCGTGTGCATTGTTAGCAGATTTTTCCTTCACTGCCAGAAAACCGGGGTTTATGCCTACAGCCTGCAACGCCCCCGAATGACAGAACGCTGGTTATAATGCGCGGCGTTTTGCGCCAGGCAACGTCTGAATCGTTACCGTAAGTGGCCGGTATTTTTTCCGGCCCTGTGCAGCAACTGTTCGATTTCACGGGTCAATGGGCAGCCTCTTGATCCAGGCAGCGGCAATTTTCCAGCCGCTCAATCAGCCTCCAGGCCTTTATCTGCGTGCCTGCGAGCCTGCTTTTCATACTATGTCAGGTGGTTTTATGGACAGCATCAACAGCCGCATCGCCGAGGAACTCGGCGTACGCCCACAACAGGTCGAAGCGGCCGTCGCGCTACTCGATGAAGGCTCTACCGTTCCCTTCATCGCCCGTTACCGAAAAGAAGTCACCGGCAGCCTCGACGACACCCAACTGCGTCATCTGGAAGAGCGCCTGCGCTACCTGCGAGAACTCGACGAACGGCGTATCAGCATCCTCGCCAGCATCGAGGAGCAAGGCAAGCTCACCCCCGCTCTCGAGCGCGACATCAAGCTCGCCGACACCAAAACCCGCCTGGAAGACTTGTACCTGCCGTACAAGCAGAAGCGCCGCACCAAGGGCCAGATCGCCCTCGAAGCCGGCCTCGGCGAACTGGCCGACGGCTTGTTCAACGACCCGAACCTGTCGCCGGAAACCGAAGCCGCGCGCTTCGTCGATGCGGAAAAAGGCGTGGCGGACGTCAAGGCTGCGCTGGAAGGCGCCAAGTACATCCTCATGGAGCGTTTCGCCGAAGACGCCAGCCTGCTGGAAAAATTGCGTAACTACCTGAAACAGGAAGCCACCCTCAGTGCCCGCGTCATTGCCGGCAAGGAAGAGGAAGGCGCCAAGTTCCGCGATTACTTCGAACACGACGAGCCGCTGAAAAGCATGCCGTCGCACCGTGCCCTAGCGATTTTCCGTGGCCGCAACGAAGGCATTCTCAGCTCCGCGCTGAAGGTCGGCGACGAGCTACCGGGCACCATGCATCCGTGCGAAGGCATGATCGGCCAGCAATTCGGCATCCAGAACCAGAACCGCCCTGCGGACAAGTGGCTCAGTGAAGTGGTGCGCTGGACCTGGAAGGTCAAGCTCTACACGCACCTGGAAACCGACCTGCTCGGCGAGCTGCGCGATGGCGCCGAAACCGAAGCGATCAACGTTTTCGCGCACAACCTGCACGACTTGCTGCTGGCCGCACCGGCCGGCCCGCGCGCCACTTTGGGCCTCGACCCGGGCCTGCGCACTGGCTGCAAAGTGGCGGTGGTCGATTCGACCGGCAAGCTGCTCGACCACGCCACGGTTTACCCGCACGTGCCGCACAACAAATGGGACCAGACCATCGCCATTCTCGCTGCGCTGTGCGCCAAGCATTCGGTGGACCTGATCGCCATCGGCAACGGCACCGCCAGCCGCGAGACCGACAAACTGGCGATCGAGCTGATCAAAAAATATCCAGCAATGAAAATGACCAAGGTCATGGTGTCCGAAGCCGGCGCATCGGTGTACTCGGCATCGGAACTGGCGGCCAAGGAATTTCCGGATCTGGACGTGTCGATCCGTGGCGCCGTGTCGATCGCCCGTCGCCTGCAGGATCCGCTGGCCGAACTGGTAAAAATCGACCCGAAATCCATCGGCGTCGGCCAATACCAACACGATGTCTCGCAGCTGAAACTGGCGCGGGGTCTTGATGCCGTGGTCGAGGATTGCGTGAACGCCGTCGGTGTCGATGTGAACACCGCCTCCGTGGCACTGCTGGCGCGGATCTCCGGCCTCAACGCCACATTGGCGCAAAACATCGTTGCTCACCGTGACGAACACGGCGCGTTCAAGACCCGTGCGGCGCTGAAGAAAGTCGCGCGTCTGGGCGAGAAAACCTTCGAACAGGCTGCCGGTTTCCTGCGCGTGATGAACGGCGACAATCCGCTGGATTCCTCGGCGGTGCACCCGGAAGCCTATCCGCTGGTGCAGCGCATTGCCGCTGAAACCGACCGTGACATTCGTTCGCTGATTGGCGATGCGGCGTTTCTCAAGCGCCTGGATCCGAAGAAATTCACCGACGAAACCTTCGGTCTGCCGACCGTCACCGATATTCTCCAGGAACTGGAAAAGCCCGGTCGCGACCCGCGTCCGGAGTTCAAAACCGCCGAGTTCCAGGAAGGCGTCGAGGACCTCAAGGATCTGCAACTGGGAATGATCCTTGAAGGCGTGGTCACCAACGTTACGGCGTTCGGTGCGTTCGTCGACATCGGCGTGCACCAGGACGGTCTGGTGCACATCTCGGCGCTGTCGGAGAAGTTCATCAAGGACCCACGCGAAGCGGTCAAGGCCGGTGACGTGGTGAAAGTGAAGGTCATGGAGGTCGACATCCCGCGCAAACGCGTCGGCCTGTCGATGCGCATGAGCGACACCCCGGGCGAGAAGGTCGACGGCGCCCGTGGCTCGCGTCCAGGCTCGGCACCGCGCCAGTCTTCCGGCAACGCGCCGCGCAAGGAAACCGCTACCGCCGCGCCGGTGAACAACGCAATGGCCTCGTTGTTTGCCAACGCCAAGCAATTGAAGAAACGCTGATGGACATGCCGGCCGGGCTCGTCGAGAGCGCCTTTTTCAAGCTGTTGGGCTGCCGCCTGCACAGTCTCGAGACCGGGGTGGCGCAAGTCGCCCTGGCGCTTGAGCCCGAGCTGCGCAACCGTGGCGGCAAGCTGCACGGTGGCGCGCTGTTCAGTCTGGTCGATATTGCCATGGGCCTGGCGTGTTCCAGCAGCCATGGCTTTGATCAGCAGAGCGCGACCATCGAATGCAAGATCAACTACATCCGCGCCGTCTCCGACGGTGAGGTGCTGTGCACGGCGCGGGTGATCCACCCGGGCCGTCGTACGCTGGTGGTCGAAGCCGAGGTGATGCAGGGCGACAAACTGGTCGCAAAAGCGCAAGGCACCTTCGCTGTCTTGTAGATGTTGTTCATCATTTTGAGTTAATTTCGGCGCTGTGATCGCAGCGTCGAGCTTTTCTGTGGGAGCGGGCTTGCTCGCGAGGGCGGTGTGTCAGATGACTTGATATTGACTGACACTCCCTCTTCGCGGGCAAGCCCGCTCCCACAGGTACTGCATGATCTTCGCGTGCGTCTGCCAGATTCAGGGATTGAAGTAGGCGGTTCGAAAGGACTATTCCAGTCCAAAAAACCAGGCGATAACGCCAGTTTCAACTTCACCCTTGTAGACCGTCCTGCCCACCCCCATATTGGGGCGACTGACGCGTGAAGGAATCCAAATTGAGCGAACTTCTCAACCGCCGCCTGGCTCTGCTCGGCGAGCGCGCCAACCTCTCTCTGCTCAAGCAGTGCCTGCACGGTATCGAACGTGAATGCCTGCGCGTGACCAGTGAAGGTCGCCTGGCGCAAACGCCGCACCCCGAAGCCCTGGGTTCCGCGCTGACCAACGAACAGATCACCACCGACTACTCCGAGTCGCTGCTGGAATTCATCACGCCTGCCCTGCCGGATCCTGCCGACACACTGGCGAGCCTGGACAAGATCCACCGCTTTGCCTACAGCAAACTCGGCAGCGAGTACCTGTGGAGCCCGTCGATGCCGTGCCCGTTGCCGGCCGAGGAAGACATCCCGATCGCCTACTACGGCACGTCCAACATCGGTCAGCTCAAGTACGTTTACCGCAAGGGCCTGGCCCTGCGTTACGGCAAGACCATGCAGTGCATCGCCGGGATTCACTACAACTTCTCGCTGCCGGAACAGCTCTGGCCGCTACTGCGTGAGGCCGAAGGTTTCGTCGGCACCGATCGCGACTTCCAGTCGGTGTCGTACATCGCCCTGATCCGCAACTTCCGCCGCTACAGCTGGCTGCTGATGTACCTGTTCGGTGCCTCGCCGGCGCTGGATGCGGGTTTCCTGCGCGGGCGTTCGCATCAGCTCGAACAGCTCGATCCGGACACGCTGTATCTGCCGTACGCGACCAGCCTGCGCATGAGCGACCTCGGTTACCAGAGCAACGCCCAGGCCGGCCTGACGCCGTGCTACAACGATCTGGCGAGCTACACCGACAGCCTGCGCAAAGCCGTGGCCACGCCATACGCGCCGTACGTTGAAGTCGGCACGCACAAGGATGGCGAGTGGGTGCAGCTCAACACCAATATCCTGCAGATCGAAAACGAGTACTACTCCAACATCCGCCCGAAACGCGTGACCTACACCGGCGAGCGGCCGATCCAGGCCTTGATGGCGCGCGGCATTCAATATGTCGAAGTGCGTTGCCTGGACATCAACCCGTTCCTGCCGATGGGCATCGACCTCACCGAGTCGCGCTTCCTCGACGCGTTCCTGCTGTACTGCGCGTTGAACGACAGCCCGTTGCTGACCAATACTTCGTGCGGCAACGCCACTTCGAACTTCCTCAGCGTGGTCAAGGAAGGCCGCCGTCCGGGACTGCAATTGCAGCGCGACGGCCAAGCGGTCGAAATGAAGACCTGGGCTGGCGAACTGCTTGAGCAAATCGCTCCGCTGGCTGCGCTGCTCGATCAGAGCCACGGCGGCGATGTGCACAGCCAGGCGCTGGATGCGCAACTGGCGAAAGTCAGCGATCCGTCCCTGACACCGTCGGCGCAGGTACTGGCGGCGATGGCCGAGCACAAGGAAAGCTTTGCGCAGTTCTCGCTGCGGCAGAGCCAGGCCCATGCCGAGTTCTTCCGCAGCGAGCCGTTGACGGCGGATGAGCAGGCGAAGTTCGAGGAAGTGGCGCGCTCGTCGCTGGCGCAGCAGGCCGAGCTTGAGCAGAACGAGGTCGGCGATTTTGATGTGTTTGTCGGCGCGTATCAGGCGAGCATCCTCGCCATCAGCAATTGATATAGAACATCCTTTGATCGTTCCCATGCTCTGCGTGGGAATGCAGCCTGTGACGCTCCGCGTCACTTTGGACGCAGAGCGTCCCTTGAGGCGTTACCACGCAGAGCATGGGAACGATCAGTCAAAGGCTCACATCCTCTCCTGTCTTAGATTTTTCCGCTCATAAGCTCATTCGAAAAAGTTATTTATTTTTCGATTCTTAGATCATTTAGTCTCCTTTCACGCCGACACTCGGTCGCCTGATCTGGAGCTCTCACTTGAAACTGAATTCCCCGCTTCGCCTGCTCGCCGCCGCCTCACTGGCCGCTGCAAGCTTCCTGGCCCAGGCTGCCGATCTCACTGTCGCCTACCAGACTACCGTCGACCCGGCCAAAGTCGCTCAGGCCGACGGCGCTTACGAGAAAGCCACCAAGGCCGATATCAGCTGGCGCAAATTCGATAACGGTGCCGACATCATTGCCGCCATCGCGTCCGGCGATGTGCAGATCGGCTATCTCGGTTCGAGCCCGTTGACCGCCGCGATCACCCGCAAAGTGCCGGTCGAAACCTTCCTGATTGCCACGCAGATCGGCGCCGCTGAAGCACTGGTCGCGCGTGAAGGTTCCGGCATCAAGACTCCGCAGGATCTGATCGGCAAGAAAATCGCCGTGCCGTTTGTGTCCACGGGGCACTACAGCCTGCTCGCCGCGCTCAAGCACTGGAACATCGATCCGTCGAAAGTCACCGTGCTCAACCTCGCGCCGCCAGCGATCATCGCCGCATGGAAACGCGGCGATATCGACGCCACTTACGTTTGGGATCCGGCACTGGGCGTGGCCAAGGAAAACGGCAAAGTGCTGATCACCTCCGGCGAACTGGCCAAGTTCGGCGCGCCGACCTTCGATGCGTGGATCGTGCGCAAGGACTTCGCCGAGAAGCATCCGCAAATCGTCACCGCATTCGCCAAGGTCACCCTCGACGCCTACGCCGCTTACCGCAAGGATCCGCAGGCCTGGCTGGCCAACCAGAGCAACGTCGACAAACTGGTGAAGCTGTCTGGCGCCAAAGCCAGCGACATCCCATTGCTGCTGCAGGGCAACGTCTACCCGCTGGCGGCTGATCAGGTCAGCGACCTTGGCGCGCCGACCACCAAAGCCATCACCGACACCGCCGCGTTCCTCAAGGAGCAAGGCAAGGTCGACGCCGTGCTGCCGGACTACGCGCCGTACGTCAGCGCCAAATACATCACCAACTGATCGGGAGATAACAGCGATGGCCTTGCTACAGCTGGAGCGCATCAGCGCACAGTACCCGGGCAGCCCGGAGCCGGTGCTGGCGGATATTTCTCTGACCCTGGGGCCGCAGCAGTTGCTGGTCGCCCTCGGCCCGTCCGGCAGCGGCAAGACTTCGCTGTTGAACCTGATTGCCGGTTTCGTCGAACCGAGCGCCGGGCGCATCACCCTCGACGGCGTGCCGGTCAAAGGCCCGAGCGCCGAACGTGGCGTGGTGTTTCAGGATGACGCTTTACTGCCTTGGCAAGATGTATTGGCCAACGTCGCCTTCGGCCTCGAACTGGCCGGTGCCAGCAAGGAAAAACGCGAACAGCGCGCCCGTGAAATGCTCGCACTGGTCGATCTCGCTGGCTTCGAAGAACGGCGCATCTGGCAATTGTCCGGAGGCCAGAAACAACGCGTCGGCCTCGCCCGCGCCCTCGCCGCCGACCCGCGCGTGCTGCTGATGGATGAGCCGTTCGGTGCGCTTGATGCATTTACTCGCGAACAGATGCAGGAGCTGTTGCTGCAAGTCTGGCAGCGCACCGCCAAACCGGTTTTTCTGATTACCCACGACATTGAAGAAGCGGTGTTCCTCGCTACGGATCTGATCCTGCTGGCGCCGAATCCGGGGCAGATCGTCGAGCGTCTGCAGCTGAACTTCGGCCAGCGTTATGCCGCTGGGGAGTCGGCCCGTGCGATCAAATCCGATCCGCGGTTTATCGAAACCCGCGAGCACGTGCTGAGCAGAGTCTTCTCGCAACGCAGCGCCGTAACCCGGCAGGAGCGCGCATGAGCAGTTACGACGCAACCGCTGCGGCGGTGAAAACATCTTCGGTGAGCATCCCGGTGGGCCGCAGCCTCAGCACGCGCTGGATCAGCCTGTTGACCTTGTTCGCCTTGTTGGCGATCTGGTGGGCCGTGACGGCTACTGGTTTGATCGAACCGTTGTTCCTGCCGCCACCCGCCGCCGTGCTGCAAAAGGGCTGGCTGCTGGCGACTTCGGGATACATGGATTCGACGCTGTGGCAGCACTTGGGTGCCAGCCTGAGCCGCATCGGTCTGGGTCTCGCTTTTGCGATTCTGACCGCCGTACCGGTGGGCATTGCCATCGGCGCCAACCGCATCGCCCGTGGTGTGCTCGACCCGCTGATCGAGTTCTACCGCCCTATTCCACCGCTGGCCTATCTGCCGCTGATCGTGATCTGGTGCGGCATTGGCGAGTTGTCGAAAGTGCTGCTGATCTATCTGGCGATTTTCGCGCCGATTGCCATCGCCACCGCAACGGGGGTGCGCACCGTTGATCCGGCAAAACTGCGTGCGGCGCAGTCGTTAGGCGCGACACGCGCGCAATTGATTCGTCATGTGATTTTGCCAAGCGCGTTGCCGGACATTCTCACTGGCGTGCGCATTGGTCTGGGGGTTGGCTGGTCGACGCTGGTCGCTGCCGAATTGATCGCGGCCACCAGCGGCCTCGGTTTCATGGTGCAGTCGGCTGCGCAGTTCCTGGTGACCGATGTGGTGGTGCTGGGGATTCTGGTCATCGCCCTGATCGCCTTCGCCATGGAAATGGGCCTGCGCGCCCTGCAGCGCAAACTCGTGCCATGGCACGGCCAGGCGCACTAAAACATCTTTTGAATCCCCCCTGTAGGAGCTGCCGAAGGCTGCGATCTTTTGATCTTGATCTTCTTAAAAAGCAAGATCAAAAGATCGCAGCCTTCGGCAGCTCCTACAAAGGGTGGTCTCACCGAATTGAAGAGAAAGACCATGAGCAGCCTGAACATCATCCCGTTAAGCTCGGCCCTCGGCGCGCAGATCAGCGGCCTCGATATCAGCCAGCCGCTGAGCCTGGAACACCGCGATGCCATCGAGCAGGCGCTGCTCAACTATCAGGTGCTGTTCTTTCGCAACCAGCCGATCGAGCCGGCGCAGCAGGCACGTTTCGCGCATTATTTCGGCGACCTGCACATTCACCCGATCTACCCGAACGTGCCGGAACAACCGGAAGTTCTGATCCTCGACACCGCAGTCACCGACGTACGTGACAACGCGATCTGGCACACCGACGTGACCTTCCTGCCGACGCCAGCGATGGGCGCCGTGCTCAGCGCCAAGTTGTTGCCGGAGTTCGGTGGCGACACGTTGTGGGCCAGCGGGATTGCGGCGTATGAAGCGTTGTCGGCGCCAATGAAAAACCTGCTGGAAGGCCTGACCGCGACCCACGATTTCACCCGCTCGTTTCCGCTGGAGCGCTACGGCAACACGCCCGAGGCGCTGGCGCAGTGGGAAGAAGCGCGGCGCAAGAATCCACCGCTGTCGCACCCGGTGATACGTACGCATCCGGTCAGTGGGCGACGGTCGTTGTTCGTCAATGAAGGATTTACCTCGAAGATCAACGAGCTGTCGGAAACCGAGAGCGAGGCCATCCTGAAGTTTCTGTTCGCCCATGCAACGCGGCCGGAGTTCACCATTCGCTGGCGCTGGCAGAAGGACGACATCGCCTTCTGGGATAACCGCGTGACCCAGCATTACGCAGTGGACGACTACCGCCCGGCGCGGCGGGTGATGCAGCGGGCGACGGTGTTGGGGGATGTGCCGTTCTTTCGCTGAGCCTGATCGTTCCCACGCTCTGCGTGGGAACGATCAGTCTTCGGAAGGCTTACTCCGCCGTCGAAGGCTTCTCCCAAAGATTGATCCCGCCCTCCTGGGCAAACCGGTCAATCTCCGCCAGCTCTTCGGCACTGAAACTCAGATTCTTCAACGCGCCAACGTTCTCGATAATCTGCTCCGGCCGGCTCGCGCCGATCAATGCCGAAGTCACCCGCGGATCACGCAGCGTCCACGCCAGTGCCAATTGCGCCAGGCTCTGCCCGCGACGCTGGGCAATCTCGTTCAACGCTCGCACGTGAGCGATGTTGGCCTCGGACAAGTGCGAAGCCTGCAACGAACCGCCGCCCGGGCGATTGACTCGCGCATCGGCCGGCACGCCGTTGAGGTATTTGTCGGTGAGCAAGCCCTGCGCCAGCGGCGTAAAGGCAATCACGCCCGTGCCGAGTTCATCGGTGGTATCGAGCAGATCCTTCTCTACCCAGCGATTGAGCAGGTTATACGCCGGTTGATGAATCAGCAGCGGCACTTTCCACTCTTTCAGCAGCGCGGCCATTTCGCGCGTTTTCACCCCTGAGTAGGACGAGATACCGATGTACAAAGCCTTGCCCTGTTGCACTGCAGTGGCGAGAGCGCTGGCGGTTTCTTCCAGCGGGGTGTCCGGGTCGAAGCGGTGCGAATAGAAGATATCCACGTAATCCAGACCCAAGCGTTGCAGGCTCTGGTCGAGACTGGCCAGCACGTATTTGCGCGACCCACCGCCCTGGCCATAAGGGCCGGGCCACATGTCCCAGCCAGCCTTGCTGGAGATGATCAGCTCGTCGCGATACTGCTTGAAGTCCTCGCGCAGCAGGCGGCCGAAATTGATTTCGGCGCTGCCGTACGGCGGGCCGTAGTTGTTGGCGAGGTCGAAATGGTTGATGCCCAGATCGAACGCGGTGCGCAGCAACGCGCGCTGTGTATCGATCGGCGTGCTGTCGCCAAAGTTGTGCCAAAGGCCCAGCGACAGCGCTGGCAGCACCAGACCGCTGCGGCCAACGCGGCGGTAGGGGATGGAGTCGTAGCGGTTTTCGGCAGCGGTGTAAGTCATCGAATGCTCTCTTGTCAGTTTCAGGTATCGACGGCGTTGCGAGGAACCCAGCATACGCCGACGAGTGCGCTGAAAAATAAAGACTCGATCAATAGCTGAAACGTTTCACAAAACTGCCGAAAGGGACGCGCGTTCGCTTTGAGCGCCGAGCCTTGAAAAGACCCGGCGCTCAGCCGCCGATCAACGCACCAGATGCAGGAACTGCATGTGCCGTTCGTACTGGTCGAGGATGTCGTTGATGATCTGCTCTTTGGTGTAGCCGACCAGATCGTAGTCCTGACTGCCCTCGCTCAAATGCACTTCGGCGCGGTAGTAGCGGCGGTTGTTGAGTTGTTTCGAACCCATGCCTCCGCGCGCGAACGATGGCGTGAAGTAGCCGCGCATCTGCACTTGATAGATGAATGGATGTTGCTCGCCATGACCGATTTCCAGGCTGACGTTGTCATGCGCCGGATCCGGCTGGGTGACCACGTGCAGACCTTTTTCGACGAACACGGCGGTCACTTCCTCGATCGCCGGGCGCACCGTGCTTTCCATGAAGCGATACACCTCGTCGCGCGACGGGAAGTGCACGGCCTGACTCAGGCGCTGGCGCCAGCCGCCAGTGCCGCGCCGTGAACCGGACACCGGCGCCAGCGAATGCAGCTGCGCGATCTGCTTCTGCGATTCCAGATAGAACGCCTTGTGCAGGCCCCACATCATCAGCAGCAGAATCAACGAGAACGGCAACGACGTGAGGACAACCGCTGACTTGAGTGCATCGATGCTGCCGGAGAACAGCAGCGCACTGGTGATCAGTGCAGTCATCGCGCCCCAGAACACCCGCAGCCATTTCGGCCCGTCTTCATCCGGGTTACCGCCCTTGGCCGACAGGGTCGAGAGCACGACGGTGCCGGAGTCCGCCGAGGTGACGAAGAACACGAAGCTGATGAACACCGTCACGGCGATGACGGTTTTGCTCCACGGATAGGTTTCCAGCAACAGATAAATGCTCATCGACGGATTGTCGATGGCCGACATGCCCAGTGCGCTCATGCCGTGATTGAGGACTTGATCGAGGGCGCTGTTGCCGAAGATCGACATCCACGCCAGGGTGAAACCGAGCGGGATCAACAGCACACCGAAGACGAATTCACGAATGGTGCGACCACGGGAAATCCGTGCGATAAACAGGCCCACGAACGGCGACCATGCAATCCACCAGGCCCAGTAGAACACTGTCCAGCCACCCAGCCAGTCGCTCGGCTTGTCATAGGCGTAGAGGTCGAAACTCTTCATCGGCAGGGCGCCGAGGTAGTCGCCAACGTTCTGGATCAGCGTATTGAGCAGGTGCTGCGTGGGCCCGGCAAACAACACGAACAGCAGCAACCCGCAGGCCAGCAGCATGTTGATATCGGACATCACCCGCACGCCTTTATCAACGCCGGAGACGGCAACGATGATCGCCGCGCCCATCATCAGGGTGATCAGGCCGACCTGAATCCACTGGGTATGAGCGATACCGAATAGATAGTCGAGACCGGAATTGAGGTGCAGCACGCCAAAGCCCATGTCGGCACCGAGGCCGAACACCGTGGCGATGATGCCGAAGCCATCGACCGCGTAGCCGATCGGGCCGTTGATGCGTTTGCCGATCAGCGGATACAGCGCCGAGCGTAGCGCCAGCGGCAGGTTGTGACGGTAAGCGAAATAGGCGAGCGCCATGCCGACGAAGGCGAACACGCCCCAGCCATGCAGACCCCAGTGCAGAAACAGAATCTGCATCGCTTGCCGCGCGGCATCAGCCGTGCCGGCCTCGCCCTGCGGCGGCTGCAGCATGTGCGTCAGCGGTTCGGAGACGCAGAAGAAGAACAGCGTGATGCTGATCCCGGCGGCGAACAGCATGCCGGCCCAGGACAGGTAACTGAATTCGGGCTCGTCGTGGTCGGCACCGAGTTTTATCTTGCCGTAGCCGGATAAGGCGGTGACCACCACGAAGACCAGATACAGGGTCATCGCGAGCATGTAGTACCAGCCGACCGTATTGGCCGCCCAGTTTTGCGCTTCCAGCAACCAGGCGCCGGCCTGCTCGGGGATGGCGATGACGACAAGACCAAACAGCAAAATGACCGTCGCGGCGAAGTAGAACACCGGCGGATTCATGCGCACCAGACCGCTGGCGGGGGGAGACGATGCACTCATGAAACGTGCACCTCGAGGGGTTGAAACGTGGCTGAAATGATCGGACTCAGCAAAGGCAAGCCTCCTGTTGTGAGCGGGCAGCGAACCACCGGTTTAACTTGAATGAACGTTCAAGTTAAACATGAATGCGGTGGTAAGGACTAATCGCAGGGCTGGGCGGTAGGTTTCCTACAGCGCCCAAGGAGGGATATGACGCGGGTCTGAGGGGATTTGTTCAACAGCAAAATGCCTGATGCCCGAACCTGTAGGAGCTGCCGAAGGCTCGGGCCGCGTTCGGACGATCTTTTGATCTTGATGTTTAAAAGCAAAGATCAAAAGATTGCAGCCTCGTTTCACTCGTCAGCTCCTACAGGTCGCATGTTTGCAGGCTATTTTTGCGTCCCGTCATCATGCTGCAGATTCGCCTGGGTCAGATTCGCCCCCGCCGGCACGCTGCGCGTCAGCCACACGTTGCCGCCAATGGTCGATCCCTTGCCGATGGTGATCCGCCCCAGAATCGTCGCTCCGGCATAAATCACCACATCGTCTTCGACGATCGGGTGGCGCGGATGGCCCTTCTGCAATTGCCCGTCCTCATCGGCCGGGAACCGCTTGGCGCCCAACGTGACGGCCTGATAAATGCGCACGCGCTCGCCAATGATCGCGGTTTCGCCAATTACTACGCCGGTGCCGTGATCGATAAAAAAACTGCGGCCGATCTGCGCGCCAGGGTGGATATCGATGCCCGTCGCCGAGTGGGCGATCTCCGCGCTTATCCGCGCCAGCAAAGGCAAACCGGCACGGTATAAATGGTGCGCCAAGCGGTGGTGAATCACCGCAAGAATGCCCGGATAGCACAGCAGCACCTCATCAACACTGCGCGCCGCCGGGTCGCCGTGGTAAGCCGCCAGCACATCGGTATCGAGCAGTGTGCGCAACCCCGGCAAGGCCAAGGCAAAATCTTGCACGATCCGAATGGCCCGAGCCTCGACTTCACTGTCATCCTGCGCGCTGTGTCGAGCGACGTAACGCAGCTCCAGGCGCGTCTGTGCCAACAAAGCATTCAGCGCAACATCGAGCGTGTGCCCGACGTAGAAATCTTCACTTTCTTCACGTAGATCAACTGGCCCCAAACGCATCGGGAACAGCGCGCCGCACAACGCCTCAAGGATTTGCGCCATCGCCGCCCGGGACGGCAATTCGCGGCCACCCTGCTCTCCTGAAGCCCGACCATTCTGTGCACGCCACTGATCCCGTGCGCTACGCAGTTGGCTGACGACGGTCTGCAATTGCCAATGGCTGGAACGCTCGCTCACGGTAAAGACTCCTCACGGGCGGCCGGACTGTCTGGCCGCGTCAACGGCGCCTACTTTACGGCATGCCCTGGCCGACGAATTAAGAACCGATAGTGCTGGCCTCAGTCCATTTGGCTATAAGCGATTGGCGGTTGCCCGGGTAAAAACGCGTGCCTATAGTCCTCTCATTCTTTTGCGCCAGTACAGACTCATGATCAAACAACAGCTGCAACGCTTTACCCGTCTCGACCTGCTGAGCCATCCCACGCCACTGGAAAAACTCGAACGCTTGTCCGCCTGGCTCGGCCGCGAGGTGTACATCAAGCGCGATGACCTGACGCCGCTGGCCATGGGCGGCAACAAGCTGCGCAAACTCGAATACCTTGCCGCTGATGCGCTCGCGCAGGGCGCCGACACGTTGATTACCGCCGGTGCGCTGCAATCGAACCACGTTCGTCAGACCGCTGCGCTGGCCGCCAGGCTCGGTCTCGGTTGTGTGGCGCTGCTGGAAAACCCGCTGGGCACGGACGACGGCAATTACACCGGTAACGGCAACCGGCTGCTGCTCGATCTGTTCGATACCAGGGTCGAGATGGTCGACAACCTCGACAATGCCGACGAACAACTGGCCGCCCTCGCCGCGCGTTTGCGCAGCAACGGCAAGAAGCCGTATCTGGTGCCGATTGGCGGCTCCAATGCGCTCGGTGCTTTGGGTTATGCGCGCGCCGGGCTGGAGTTGGCTGAGCAGATCAAGGACAGTGGCCTCGATTTCGCCGCAGTCGTGCTGGCGTCTGGCAGTGCCGGGACTCACAGTGGTCTGGCGCTGGCGCTGAGTGAGGCGCTGCCGCAACTGCCTGTGATTGGCGTCACGGTTTCGCGCAGTGAAGAAGATCAGCGGCCGAAGGTGCAGGGTTTGGCCGAGCGCACGGCAGAGCTGCTTGGCGTCGAGGTGCCGGGCAACTTCAAGGTCGAGCTGTGGGATGAATATTTCGGCCCGCGTTATGGCGAACCGAATGCCGGCACACTGGCGGCGGTGAAACTGTTGGCGGGTCAGGAAGGTCTCTTGCTTGACCCGGTCTACACCGGCAAGGCGATGGCCGGTCTGCTCGACGGCATTGGCCGGCAGCGCTTCGATAACGGCCCGATCATCTTCCTGCACACCGGTGGCGCGCCGGCGTTGTTTGCTTACAAGGATTTCCTGTAACTGATCGTTCCCACGCTCCGCGTGGGAATGCAGCCCGGGACGCTCTGCATCCCTTCCAGAGCTGGAACGTGGCGTGCCTTGAAGCATTCCCACGCCGATCGGGGGAACGATACTTATGCAAGAAAGGAATAACAGTTTTGATATTGAGTATTTTCAAGTCTATAAACGACATCATATAGTCTCGCCGCAGGCGAATTTCGGGCGAGACGCATAAGCTGCTTTAAGGCAGGATAGCGCTGTCGTTCAAATCACCCATTTGCCTACATTTCCTTAAGCGTCTTCCATAAGAAAACACAGGGGCTTGTCATGAATTTTTCCGCACTACGTCGCACTCTGCTGGTCGGTTCGCTGGGTCTGGCCCTGAGCGCCGGCCTGATCGGTCAGGCAGTGGCCGGCGAGCAGCTGCAACAGATCAAGGACAAAGGCGTTCTCAACGTCGGCCTGGAAGGCACTTATCCACCGTTCAGTTTCGTTGACGAGAACGGCAAGCTGTCCGGTTTCGAAGTCGAGCTGTCCGAAGCGCTGGCGCAAAAACTCGGGGTCAAGACCAAGATCCAGCCAACCAAATGGGACGGCATCCTCGCCGCGCTGGAGTCCAAGCGTCTGGACTTGGTGGTCAACCAGGTCACCATCTCCGACGAGCGCAAGAAGAAGTATGACTTCTCCGAACCGTACACCGTCTCCGGCATTCAGGCTCTCGTGCTGAAAAGCAAAGAGTCGGCCCTGAACATCAAGACCGCCGCCGACCTGTCCGGCAAGAAGGTCGGTGTAGGCCTGGGCACCAACTACGAACAATGGGTTCGCGCCAACGTGCCGGGTGCAGACGTGCGTACATACGACGATGATCCGACCAAGTTCGCCGACCTCAACAACGGCCGTATCGACGCCATCCTTATCGATCGTCTGGCCGCACTTGAGTACGCCAAGAAAGCGCCAAAAACTGTCGCTGCCGGTGAAGCTTTCTCCCGTCAGGAGTCCGGCATCGCCCTGCGCAAAGGCGAGCCTGAATTGCTGGCTGCGGTGAACAAGGCACTCGACGAACTGCGTGCTGACGGTACCCTTGAAAAACTGTCGAAGAAATACTTCAACGCAGACGTCACTAAATAATGGAAGCTGGTTTTCAATTCGGATTCGGACTGGACTTCCCACAGTTGAGCCAGCAGATCGCCGAAACCACAGCCCTGCTCGTGAACTCCGCGCCCTTTCTGCTAAAGGGCGCGTATTTCACAGTCGTTCTCAGCCTCGGCGGTATGTTTTTCGGATTGGCGCTGGGCTTCGCTCTGGCGCTGATGCGCCTGTCGCGGTTCAAGCTGCTGAGTTGGCTAGCTCGCGTTTATGTGTCGTTCTTTCGCGGCACGCCGCTGCTGGTGCAACTGTTCGTCATTTATTACGGCTTGCCGCAACTGGGCATGGAGCTTGATCCCTTGCCGGCAGCGCTGATCGGCTTTTCGCTGAACATGGCCGCCTACGCCTGTGAAATCCTGCGAGCTGCGATCGGTTCGATCGAACGCGGTCAATGGGAAGCCGCTGCGAGTATCGGCATGACCCGCGCGCAGACCCTGCGCCGGGCCATCCTGCCGCAAGCGATGCGCACGGCGTTGCCGCCGCTGGGCAACAGCTTTATTTCGCTGGTCAAGGACACGGCGCTGGCCGCGACCATTCAGGTGCCGGAGCTGTTCCGTCAGGCTCAGCTGATCACCGCCCGGACTTTCGAAGTCTTCACCATGTATCTTGCCGCCGCACTGATCTACTGGATTCTGGCCACGGTGCTTTCGCACTTCCAGAACAAGTTGGAAGAGCGTGTCAATCGGCATGACCAGGAGTCCTGATCCGATGATTGTCGTGGAAAAACTGACCAAGCAATTCAAGGGTCAGGTCGTGCTCAATGGCATCGACCTTGAGGTAAAGGAGGGCGAAGTCGTCGCGATCATCGGCCCCAGTGGCTCGGGAAAAACGACGTTCCTGCGCTGCCTGAATTTCCTTGAAGAACCCACCAGCGGCCGGATCAAGGTCGGCGATATCGAAATCGATACCCGCCGCCCGCTGAACCAGCAGCAGGGTCTGGTGCGCAACTTGCGCCAACACGTCGGCTTCGTGTTCCAGAACTTCAATCTGTTCCCCCATCGCACCGCCCTGGAAAACGTCATAGAAGGCCCGATCGTGGTCAAGAAGATGCCTCGCGATCAAGCGATTGCCCTGGGCAAAAAGCTGCTGACCAAAGTCGGCCTGGCGGGCAAGGAAGACGCTTATCCGCGTCGTCTCTCCGGTGGGCAGCAACAGCGCGTGGCGATTGCCCGGGCGCTGGCGATGGAGCCGGAAGTGATTCTGTTCGACGAGCCGACCTCGGCACTCGACCCGGAACTGGTCGGCGAAGTGCTGGCGACCATTCGCGGTCTTGCCGAAGAAAATCGCACCATGGTGATTGTCACTCACGAGATGGGCTTTGCCCGTGACGTGGCCAATCGCGTGGTGTTTTTCGACAAGGGCGTCATTGTCGAGCAAGGTGAAGCAAAAGCACTTTTTGCCAATCCGAAAGAAGAACGCACTCAACAGTTTCTTAGCAAGTTTCTCAACCACGCCTGAGAACTACCGGTGCAATCCTGGCCAACTTCCACGGATGGAAGTTACGCCTTTCTCCTATTACTCGAATCGTTTGAACATTTGTTACTCAGTGCGCGGATATACATTGCGCAATGGTTCCACTCATCCATGAACGCTCACACATCCACACACGCTTGCCCAAGTTCAAACCCTTAAAAAATGCGGCCGAATCGGCGTTTTCCTGTAGCCCTCTTTACTACTGCGCCTAGGCTTAATACCTCAGTGACGTAGGAACTTTCTGATTAACCTGTAATTCACAGATTAACTAATCCCTTCTATTGACACCCCTCTCCGCAGACTTTTATCTAGTCGGCAACCGGCGCTACTTAGTTCAAACAATCCGCACTAATGCTGAGTAAATACTGGTCCTTTTATTGCCAGTTGATTCGCGCCTTTTGTTTTCCAGAAACGGATTTCGCTGCGAGACTTCAAGGAGAGAAACCGATGACCCGCATTTCGCACACCCCCGAACTTGCAGCGCCAACGCTGGTATGCGCACAAAAAACCGGCATCAACCTGGCGACAGCGGCCCACCTGCTGATCGATGTGTCGCCCTATCCCGACATGGACGTTGGCGACCTGATCGAACTGTTCTGGAACAAATGTTATGTCGCGTCAAAAGTCCTGAGCGCGGCCGATGTGGGCGACTCGGTCAGCCTGCGCGTACCGGAGAGTTTCATCACTAACGGCACCGCGCGCATTCACTACCGGGTGATGCAGGTCGGCCAGGGCCCGGCGTTGTCGGCCGCGACCCGGGTGCAGGTCAAACTCGATTGCCCGGGTGGTCAGCCCACTGCGCAATGCGAAGACGAAAACCAGCGACTGGCGCCCGTGGTCATCCCCGAAGCGATCCGCCGTCAGGGCGTGAACCCCAGCCAGATCAAACGCGGCGTACCGCTGACCATCGAGCCTTATCTGAACATGGCCGAAGACGACGCCATCACGTTGCGCTGGGGCGATACACGCATGGACCTGGCGCCGATTACGGCCGCCGATGTCGGGCTGCCGATTCAGGTCTGGGTGCCACCGGCGGTGATTGTCGAAGCAGGCGAAGACCTGCGGCTGGATGTGACGTACTGCATCCTCGATCGGGTCGGCAACAATTCACGCTGGGCGCCGCCGCGTACGTTGAAAATCGGTTGTGTGAATTCATATGTGAAAGTCCCATTGAAGCCCGAATTCAAGGCCGCCGAAACGCGCGCCAAATGAGTTCCGGTCGGGGTGAGAGGCACGTCCTCTCACTTGCAACACGTTGACCAGCCCGAACATCCCCCCTTCTATGCATATTCCTAAAAGTTAGTTTATTTAATTTTTATACGCGATTAGGGTATATGCACCGGACCACCGGACATTCTTTCATTCATCGCGCTTCGCGACGTTTTTCTTGAAATGTGAGGTAGGTATGGTCCGGAACACAATCACCCCAGTGCAGATCGCCAGGGCATTGCGTGCAGCCAGGGAGCGGCACTGATGTCCAGTCTTGCAGATGCAAACGTGCAGTCCGATCTGGATATCGCCCCACTGTTGTTGCCCGCGCAAGTACTGCGCAACGACGCTCAAGCGATCAAGGCCGCCCACGAGCTGGCGCAAGCCGCCCGTGTGCAGGCGGCCAAACGCGACCGCCAGCGAAAACTGCCGTGGTCGGAAATCGAACAATTCACCCGCAGCGGACTCGGTAGCATTGCCATCCCGCGTGAATACGGAGGCCCGCAGGTTTCCTTCGTCACGCTGGCCGAAGTCTTCGCGATCATTTCCGCCGCCGACCCGGCGCTCGGGCAGATTCCACAGAACCAGTTCGGCATCATCAATCTGGTGCTCGGCAGCGCCACCGAAGCACAGAAAAAGCAGTTGTTCCAGAGTGTTCTGGAAGGCTGGCGCATCGGTAATGCCGGCCCGGAACGCGGCACAAAAAACACGTTGGAACTCAAAGCGCGAATCACCGCCGATGGCGACGGTTACCTGATCAACGGCCAGAAGTTCTACTCCACCGGCGCGCTGTTTGCACACTGGGTCGCGGTGAAAGCGCTCAATGATGAGGGCAAGCAGGTACTGGCTTTTGTTCGTCGCGGCACCCCCGGTTTGCGCATCGTCGATGACTGGTCGGGCTTCGGCCAGCGCACCACCGCCAGCGGCACGATCCTGCTGAACAACGTGCGCGTCGAGTCGAGCCTGGTCATCGACAACTGGAAGATCAACGAGAAGCCGAATACCCAAGGCGCAGTGTCGCAGCTGATTCAAGCGGCGATCGACGCCGGCATCGCCCGTGGCGCCATTGACGACGCCATCGAATTCGTCAAAACCCGCGCGCGACCATGGATCGATGCCAAGGTCGAGCGCGCCAGCGATGACCTCTACGTGATCGCCGATATCGGCAAACTGAAAATCGAACTGCACGCCGCCGAAGCGCTGCTGCGCAAGGCCGGCAAAGTCCTCGATCAGGTCCACGCCGCGCCGCTGACCGCCGAATCCGCCGCACGCGCTTCGATCGCCGTGGCTGAGGCGAAAGTGCTGACCACCGAGATCTCGCTGCTGGCCAGCGAGAAGCTCTTCGAACTGGCCGGCAGCCGCGCGACCCTCGCCGAATTCAATCTCGACCGTCATTGGCGCAACGCCCGCGTGCACACCCTGCACGACCCGGTGCGCTGGAAGTATCACGCGGTCGGCGCCTATCGCCTGAACGGCACCTTGCCGGCTCGCCATTCCTGGATCTGAGACGACCAGACATCTGGAGGAAAAACATGACGCTTTCCCATCACGTCGCGGTCATCACCAGCGATGAGCAAGCCCTGATTGTTGCCAGCGACCTGGCCGAAGACTTCAAACGCGACAGCGCGATCCGCGACCGCGAACGCCGCCTGCCCTTGGCGGAACTGGAAGTGTTTTCCCGCTCTGGCCTGTGGGGTATCAGCGTGCCAAAAAAATACGGCGGCGCGGACGTATCCAACGTCACCCTGGCCAAGGTCATTGCTCTGATTGCGCAGGCCGACGGCTCGCTGGGGCAGATTCCGCAGAACCATTTCTACGCACTGCAAGTACTGCGCGTGAATGGCAGCGATGAACAGAAACAGCGTTTGTACGCCGAGGCCCTCGCCGGCCAACGCTTCGGCAATGCACTGGCGGAGCTGGGTACCAAAACCGCTCACGACCGCGTCACCCGTCTCACCCGCGACGGCGCTGGTTATCGCATCAACGGTCGCAAGTTCTACTCGACCGGAGCGATTTACGCGCAGCGCATTCCGACGTCGGTGGTCGATGAAAACGGCGTACAGCAACTCGCGTTCGTCCCCCGCAACAGCAAAGGTCTGACCGTGATCGACGACTGGAGCGGCTTTGGCCAGCGCACCACCGGCAGCGGTTCGGTGGTGTTCGAAGACGTCTATGTCGGGGCTGAAGACGTGCTGCCGTTTCAAAGTGCTTTCGAACGGCCGACCACGGTCGGCCCGCTGGCACAAATTCTTCACGCCGCTATCGACACCGGGATCGCCCGCGCCGCTTACGAAGACGCTCTGCATTTCGTGCGCAGCAAAACCCGTCCGTGGATCGATTCCGGCAATGACAAGGCCACCGAAGATCCGCTGACGCTGAAAAGCTTCGGCCACCTGAGTATCCGCCTCCACGCCACCGAAGCCCTGCTTGAACGCGCCGGCGAATTTCTCGACGCCGCACAGGCTGACACCACCGCCGAAACTGTTGCAGCGGCCTCGATCGCGGTCGCCGAAGCACGCGCAATCAGCACGGAAATCTCTCTGGCGGCGGGCAGCACTTTGTTCGAACTGGCCGGCAGCCAGGCCACCCTCGCCGAACACGGCCTCGACCGCCACTGGCGCAACGCCCGTGTGCACACGTTGCACGACCCGGTGCGCTGGAAGTATCACGCGGTGGGCAATTACTACCTCAACGATGAAAACCCTCCGCTGCGAGGGACGATCTGATGGGCGCTGCGAAAAAGAAGATCCTGCTCAACGCGTTCAACATGAACTGCATCGGCCACATCAACCACGGTTTATGGACGCATCCGCGCGACACCTCGACGCGCTACAACACCATCGAATATTGGACGGAACTGGCGCAATTGCTGGAGCGCGGGCTGTTCGATGGCTTGTTCATCGCCGACATCGTCGGCGTCTACGATGTTTATCAGGACTCGGTGGACGTCACGCTGAAAGAGTCGATCCAGTTGCCGGTCAACGACCCGTTGCTGCTGGTGTCGGCAATGGCTGCAGCGACCAAAAACCTCGGCTTCGGCCTCACCGCCAATCTCACTTACGAGCCGCCGTACCTGTTTGCCCGGCGCATGTCGACGCTTGATCATCTGAGCCGTGGCCGGGTCGGCTGGAACATTGTCACCGGTTACCTGGACAGCGCCGCCAAGGCCATGGGTCTGCGTGAACAGGTCGAACATGACCGCCGCTACGACCAGGCCGAAGAATATCTGCAGGTGCTGTACAAGCTCTGGGAAGGCAGCTGGGAGGACGGCGCGGTGCTCAACGACCGCGAGAAGCGCATTTACGCCAATCCGGAGAAAGTCCACAAGGTCGAGCACAAGGGCGAGTTCTATCAGGTCGAGGGCTATCACCTCTGCGAGCCTTCACCGCAGCGTACGCCGGTGTTGTTTCAGGCCGGCACCTCCGATCGTGGATTGCTGTTTGCCGGGCGTCACGCCGAGTGCGTATTCATCAGCGGCCAGAACAAACCGTCGACCAAGGTGCAGGTCGACAAGGTCCGTGCCAGCGCCGTTGAAGCGGGGCGCAATCCTCAAGACATCAAGGTGTTCATGGGCCTCAATGTGATCGTCGGCACCACTGAAGCAGCGGCGTGGGCCAAGCATGCCGAGTACCTCAGCTACGCCAGCGCCGAAGCCGGCGTGGCGCATTTTTCCGCGTCCACCGGTATCGACTTTGCCCAGTACGAAATCGACGAACCGATCCAGTACGTGAAGAGCAACGCCATTCAATCGGCGACGAAAACCCTGCAGAACAACGACTGGACCCGGCGCAAATTGCTCGACCAGCACGCCCTCGGTGGCCGCTACATCACCGTGGTCGGCTCGCCCGAGCAAGTGGCGGATGAACTGGAATCGTGGATCGCCGAAACCGGGCTGGATGGCTTCAACCTGACCCGCATCGTCACGCCGCAAAGCTATGTCGATTTCATCGAACTGGTGATTCCAGAGCTGCAGCGGCGCGGTTCGTACAAAACCGCGTATGACCGCGGGACCTTGCGCGAGAAGTTGTTTCACGGTGAGGCGCAGTTACCCGAGCAACACACCGGCTCCGCCTTTCGTCGCTAAAAGCTTCGCGAGCAAGCCCGCTCCCACAGGGCTACGCATTCCAGAATGTGGGAGCGGGTTTGCTCGCGAAGAGGCCCGACCAGACACCCAAAATTTATGCACTGACTGGAAAAACCACCATGACCAGAAAAATCCTGTCCCACCCAGTCAAAGCACTGGCCCTGGCCTTCGGCCTGTTCAGCTCGGCGGTGTTTGCTGGCGATGCGCCGCTGAAAATCGGCACCACCGCAGCGTTTGCGATTCCGCTGGAAGCCGCCGTCGAAGAAGCCTCCAGGCAAGGCCTGAAAGTCGAACTTGTGGAATTCACCGACTGGATCGCGCCCAACGTCAGCCTCGCCGCTGGCGACATCGACGTGAATTATTTCCAGCACATCCCGTTCCTGGAGAACGCCAAAGCCGCGTCAGGTTTTGATCTGGTGCCGTTCGCCCCGGGAATCATCAACAACGTCGGCCTGTATTCCAAGAAGTACAAAAGCTTCGATGAGCTGCCCGAAGGCGCCAGCGTTGCCATCGCCAACGACCCGATCAACAGCGGTCGCGGCCTGCAATTGCTCGCCAAGGCCGGGTTGATCACCCTGAAACCGGGTGTAGGCTACAAGGCCACCGAGGACGACATCGTCGCCAATCCGAAGAACATCAGGATCCTTCAGGTCGAAGCCGTGCAACTGGTGCGCGCTTACGACGACGCTGACCTGGTTCAGGGTTACCCGGCCTATATTCGTCTGGCGAAGACGTTCGATGCCGGCTCGGCGCTGCTGTTCGACGGTCTCGATCACAAGGAATACGTGATCCAGTTCGTCATCCAGCCGAAGAGCAAAACCGACCCGCGCCTGATCAAGTTCGTCGACATCTATCAGCACTCGCCGGCGGTTCGTGCGGCGCTGGACAAGGCCCACGGCAAGCTCTACCAGGCCGGTTGGGAAAGCTGAACATGACTGCCGCCATCCAACGGCGACTGGAGCTTCCAGAGCCACACAACGCTGAAAAAACCGAGCTGCACCCCGAGCTGAATCGCGCCCACGTACGCTTTATCGGCGTGGGCAAAACCTACAACGGCCGGCAAGGCCCGGTCGCAGCGTTGCAGGGCGTCGACCTGGCGATTCAGCGCGGTGAAGTGTTCGGCATCATCGGTCGCAGCGGCGCCGGCAAGTCGTCGTTGATCCGTACGATCAATCGTCTTGAGCAACCGACTTCGGGCCGTGTGCTCATCGATCAGGTCGACATCGGCGGATTCGACGAACACCGTCTCGTCGCATTGCGTCGGCGCATCGGCATGATCTTCCAGCACTTCAATCTGATGTCGGCCAAGACTGTCTGGCAGAACGTCGAATTACCGCTGAAAGTGGCCGGTGTGCCGAAGGAACAGCGCGAGAACAAGGTTCGCGAACTGCTAGAGCTGGTCGGCCTGCAAAGCAAGCACACAGCCTATCCGGCACAACTCTCCGGTGGGCAGAAACAGCGTGTCGGTATCGCCCGCGCCTTGGTGCATGACCCGGACATTCTGCTCTGCGATGAAGCGACATCGGCGCTCGACCCGGAAACCACGCAGTCGATCCTCGGCCTGCTGCGCGAGATCAACAAACGCCTGGGCCTGACCATTGTGCTGATCACTCACGAGATGGCGGTGATCCGCGAGATCTGTGACCGCGTCGTCGTGCTTGAGCATGGCCATGTGGTCGAGCAAGGGCCGGTGTGGCAAGTGTTCGGCAATCCGCAACACGCAGTCAGCCAGACCCTGCTCGCGCCGCTGCAACACGCCTTGCCGGAAGAACTGCAAAGCCGTTTGCAGGCGCAATCAACGGTTTCTGATGCCGCTGCTGTATTGCGTTTGCAGTTCACCGGCAGCGCCGCTGATGAACCGGATCTGGCCGCGTTGTTCGCGGCATTGGGTGGCCGAGTGAAGCTGCTTCAGGGCGGTGTGGAACGGATTCAGGGTCATGCGCTGGGGCAGCTGTTGCTGGCCGTCAGCGGCTCGGCTTTGAGCACCGAACAATTGCGTGAACGCGCCGGACAGTGGGCGCAACGGGTCGAGGTCTTGGGTTATGTGGTTTGATCGCTTGCTGCAGGGTTTTATCGACACCTTCCTGATGGTCGGCGTGTCGTCGCTGATCGCGCTGCTGGCGGGTATTCCCATGGCGGTGATTCTGGTTACCAGCGACAAGGGCGGGATCTACGAAGCGCCGGTGTTGAACCGGGCCTTGGGCGCCTTCGTCAATCTGTTCCGCTCGATCCCGTTTCTGATTCTGATGGTCGCGCTGATTCCGTTCACTCGTTTGATCGTCGGCACGACCTATGGCGTGTGGGCCGCGGTGGTGCCGCTGACAATCGCGGCAACGCCGTTTTTTGCGCGGATCGCCGAAGTCAGCCTGCGCGAGGTCGATCATGGCCTGATCGAAGCCGCGCAGGCGATGGGTTGCCGACGCTGGCATATCGTCTGGCATGTGCTGTTGCCCGAGGCCCTGCCTGGAATCGTCGGGGGCTTCACCATCACTCTGGTGACAATGATCAATTCATCCGCCATGGCCGGTGCAATTGGTGCGGGCGGGCTGGGGGATATCGCTTACCGCTACGGCTATCAGCGCTTCGACAGCCAGATCATGTTGACGGTGATTGTCTTGCTGGTGGCGTTGGTGGCGGTAATTCAGTTGGGTGGCGACAGGCTGGCGCGGGGGCTGAATAAGCGCTAAGGTCGATAGCGGCAGGTGGCCATCAACCAAGCCCATGTGATTGCAGTTTTTTGGGCAATGCCCTTAGCGAAAATCAGATGTTTCCTACGCAAATTTTATCGTTTCGCCAGCCCGAACCACGCGGCTTTGCAGGACGATTCCTAGAATGATTTGCCCGCTTGTACCCGAAATACCCTGTAGCTAATCTCCGGTCGTCACTGTTTTGCGGTGACCGGATTCAGTTGTCCGGATTCGCTGGGCGTGCAGTCAGGCCTGACCTCGGCAGAGGCGTTAGCTGTCCGATGTTGGCTGCATGCAGGGCACTTTCGGGTGCGCCGATGACCGGCGGCCGGCGACTGATCCACGTGCAGCCGCCGTCCTGCTCGTTTACTCGCGAAATGGTTGGCTCCCACTTGAAGTCAGGAGTTTACCCATGGAAAAAAATCTTGCCGATCCGCCACTCAGCCTTACCTCCAGCAAGCGGTTCACCGAGGATTTGCTCAAGGACCGCTCTGCACTGTGCCGCGCCGTTGATTCGCATCTGGCCGGCACTCAGGTCACGTTGGCGGGACAGAAACGCGTCTACAGCATCAGCGAAGATGTGACGCTGGAAGACGCGCAGTTGTACGTCGCCGACCTGCTGCGCTGCGCCTCGGTGACCGTCCATCAATGCGGTGACCAGCTTGGGGGCGCGGATCGAGCCATGGTGTTCTCGGTCTGGCATCTGCTGGAGATGGCCAAAGCGATGATGGACCGTTCGATCGATTGCCTGGGAGCCAAGCAGCTCTGAAGTCTGGCACTCATGGCCGCCTGCACTGGCACCAGCGCAGGCGGCGTTTTTTTGCCCGCGAAAAAGCTTATAGTCCGCTCTCTCATCGCCATACAGCATCGACCATGAAACAGACGCCCAGCGACCTCGAACAGATCACCGCCACGACCCTTGGTCATTACAACTCAGTGGCCGAGGATTTCCGTGAGGGCACTCGCGACCACGATGTCAGCCAGAATATCGAGGCTTTGCTGCGCCACATTCAGGCTGATTCGCCGTTGACGATTCTCGATTTCGGCTGCGGCCCCGGGCGGGACCTGCAGACGTTCACGCGCATGGGCCACGTCGCGATCGGCCTCGATGGCTCGCAGGAGTTTGCGCGCATGGCCCGCGAGGACAGCGGCTGCGAAGTCTGGCAGCAGGACTTTCTCAAGCTTGATCTGCCGGCGGAACGCTTTGACGGGATTTTCGCCAATGCCGTGCTGTTTCATGTGCCGTTGCAGGTATTGCCGCACGTGTTGCAGCAATTGCACGGCACCTTGAAACCGGGCGGCGTGTTGTTCAGCTCCAATCCGCGCGGGGACAACCGCGAAGGGTGGAATGGGCCGCGTTATGGCTCGTACCACGATCTCGACGCCTGGCGCGCTTTGCTGACAGCGGCAGGCTTTGTCGAGCTTGAGCACTATTACCGACCCGCCGGGTTGCCGCGCGAGCAGCAGCCGTGGCTGGCGAGCGTGTGGCGTCGAGTTGATTGAAGATCAAAAGATCGCAGCCTTTGGCAGCTCCTGCGTTGGAATGCGTTTCCCTGTAGGGGCTGCCGTTGGCTGCGATCTCTGGTTCTTGCTTCAGGAAGATTCCTTTTCAGGCTCGCGAATCTTGTACCAGGCCACATACAGCGCCGGCAGAAACAGCAGCGTCAGCAACGTCGCCACCACGATCCCGCCGATCATTGCGTAGGCCATCGGGCCCCAGAACACTTCGCGAGCGATCGGGATCATGCCCATGCTCGCCGCCGCAGCGGTGAGCAGAATCGGCCGGCGCCGGTGCTCGGTCGCTTCCACTACCGCATCCCATGGCGCGTAGCCCTTCTGCTCGAACTCATCGATCTGCGTCACCAGAATCACCGAATTGCGGATGATGATGCCGATCAGCGCGAGAATCCCCAGGATTGCCACGAAGCCCATCGGCGTGCCGGTCGGCACCAGCGCCAGAACCACGCCGATCAGTCCCAGCGGTGCAACACTGGCGACCAGGAACATCTTCTGCACGCTGTGCAACTGGATCATCAGGAACGTTGCCATCAGGAACAGCATCAATGGCAAGACCTTGGCAATCGGCCCCTGCGCCTTGCCGCTTTCCTCGACCGTACCGCCGGTGGCGACCTTGTAGCCGACGGGCAGTTTCGACGCAAAAGCATCAATCGACGGCTTGAGCAGTTTCACCAGGTCGGTCGGCTGAATCTCGTCGCGCACCGAGGCCTTGATGGTGATGGTCGGTAAGCGATCGCGCCGCCACACCAGCGGCTGCTCCAGCTCATAGCGCACGGTGGCGAACGCCAGCAGCGGAATCGAGGTGCCGCTCGGCGTGACGATCTGCAGGTTCTGCAGGGTTTCCGGCGTACCGCGTTCGGAATCCACCGCGCGACCGACCACGTTGATCAGGTAGATATCGTCATCCACTTGAGTCAATGGCGAGCCGCTGACGATGCTGTTCATCAGGTTGGCGACGTCTTCGGAGGACAACCCGAGTTGCCGCGCCTTGTCCTGAGCGATATCGATGCGCAGGACTTTGCCCGGCTCGTTCCAGTCGTAAATGATCTCGCCAATGTGCGGGTTCTTGTCCAGTTCGGTGGCCAGGTCGATGGCGTGTTTGCGCACCTGATCGACGTCCTTGCCGCTGACCCGGTACTGGATTGGACGCCCTACCGGCGGGCCCATCTCCAGGGCCTGGACGTAGCTGCCGATGCCGACGAAGTCCTTGTGCAAGCGCTCGCGCAGGCGCTGGCTCAGTGCCTCGCGGGCTTCGAAATCCTTGCTGACGATCACCAGTTGCGCGTAGTACGGGTTTTGCAGTTGCTGGTCCAGCGGCAGGTAGAAACGGATCGCGCCCTGACCGATGTAAGTGCTCCAGCGCACGATGTCCGGGTCGCCCTTGAGCGTCGCTTCGAGCTTGTCCACGGCTTTGCGGGTTTCGTCGATCGAGGCGTTTTGCGGCAGGTTCAGGTCAACCAGAATTTCCGGGCGATCCGAAGCGGGGAAGAACTGGTTCTGCACGAAACGCATGCAGAACACCGCCAGCACGAACAGCAGCACGGTGACGCCGATCGCCCACCAGCGATTGCGCATGGCCCACAACAGGCCGCCGTTGAACGCCCGACCAACGCGACCCGGCTCGGCGTCATGGGCCTTCACCTTGTCACTGAGGATATGCACGCCGATCACCGGCGCGAAGAACACCGCGACCACCCACGAGACGATCATCGCTACGGCGATCACCGCGAACAGCGTGAAGGTGTATTCACCCGCCGAACTGGCATTGAGGCCAATGGGCACAAAACCGGCGACGGTCACCAGCGTACCGGTGAGCATCGGGAATGCGGTCGAGGTGTAGGCGAACGTCGCCGCCTGCTCCTTGCTCTCGCCCATTTCCAGGCGCGTGACCATCATCTCTACGGTGATCATCGCGTCGTCCACCAGCAGACCGAGGGCAATGATCAATGCGCCGAGGGAAATCCGCTGCATGGTGATGCCGCTGTACTCCATGAACACGAATACCATGGCCAGCACCAGCGGAATCGAGCAGGCCACCACCAGACCGGCGCGCACGCCGAGGCTGATGAAACTCACCACCAGCACGATGATGACCGCTTCGAACAGCGCGCTGGTGAAACCGCCGACGGCCTCTTCCACCACCACCGCCTGATCGGAAACGGTGTGCACGCCGACGCCGACCGGCAAGTCAGCGGTGAGCTGGTCGATGCGCTCGTGCAGCGCCTTTCCGAATTCCTGAACGTTGCCGCCCTTCTGCATGGCAATCGCCAGGCCGATCGCCGGTTTGCCGTCGAAGCGGAATTCCGGTGTCGCCGGATCGACGTAGCCACGGCTGATCTCGGCGATGTCGGCCAGACGATAGAAGCGATCGTTGAGTTTGAGATTGACCTCGGCCAGATCTTTCTCCGACTCGAACTGGCCCGAGGTGCGCACGGAGATCCGCTCCGGCCCCGCCTCGATCACCCCGGCCGGAGTCACCGCGTTCTGCGATTGCAGGCTCTGCACCACCTGGCGCTGGTCGATACCTAACGCTGCGAGTTTGCGCGTGGAGAAGTTCAGGTAAATCGTTTCGTCCTGCTGGCCGACCATTTCGATCTTGCCCAGCCCCGGCACGTTGCGGATTTCGGCGCGCGCCTGTTCCACGTAATCGCGCAATTGACGCATGGTCAGGCCATCGGCGGTGAAGGCGTAGACCGAGCCGTACACGTCACCGAACTCATCGTTGAACCCCGGCCCCTGAATGCCCTGGGGAAACTGGCCGCGAATATCGTCGATCTTCTTGCGCACCTGGTACCAGATTTGCGGGATGTCCTCAGCGCTGGTGGTGTCGCGCAGGTACACGTACACCGTCGACTCGCCGGGGCGGGTGTAGCTTTTCACGTAGTCGAGGGAATCGAGCTCTTCGAGTTTTTTCTCGATGCGGTCGGTGACCTGCTTGAGGGTTTCTTCCTGGGTCGCGCCGGGCCATTTGGTCTGGATCACCATGGTCTTGATGGTGAAGGACGGGTCTTCTTCGCGGCCGAGATTGAAGTACGAGAACACCCCCATCAGCAGCCCGACGAACATCAGATACCACACGAAAGACTGGTGCTTGAGGGCCCATTCGGAGAGGTTGAAAGAGCCTTTCATTGACTGTCCTCGTCAAGTTTTACCGATTGTCCGGGTTTGAGACTGTTGACGCCGGCGCTGACCACGCGCTCGCCGTTTTGCACGCCACCGGCCAGCACCACACTGTTGTCGCCACGGCTGACCACGCTGACGTCGCGCGGGTTGACGGTTTTGTTTTGCGTATCGATCACCCAGATTCGGGGTTTGCCATCGACTTCCTGCAACGCCGTCAGCGGCAGTTCGATGCGCGGCTTGATCGCCGAGCTGAGGGTCACGCTGATCGCGGTGCCGAGGCGGAAACCGTCCGGCGTTTCCGACAGGGTCAGGCGCGCGCGGCGGGTGCGCGTGGCGCTTTGTGCCTGGGGCTCGATCTCGCGGATGATCGCCGTGGTGTTGATGCTCGGGTCGAGCTGCGCAGCCACCGAGAACACCACGTCGCTGGGCAACTGATCGACCAGGGTATCGGGCAGATCGATCACCGCTTCCTTGATGTCCGGTTGCGCCAGCGTCACCACTTGTTGCCCGGCAGTTACCACTTGCCCGGCTTCGGCGTTCCACGCGGTGACTACGGCTTTGTGATCGGAGCGCAGCTCGGTGTAGCTCAGTTGATCCTTGCTCTGGCTGACCGCCGCGCGTGCCTGATCGAGCGAGGCCTGAGTGGTTTTCAGATCGGTGTTGGCGACGTCCAGTTGCGCCTGCGCACCGACGCCGCGATCAAACAGCGCTTGCTGGCGACGTGCGTTGGCCTGGGCGTTGATCAACTGCGCCTGGATCCTGGCCAGATCGCCTTGGGCCGAACGCAACTGGTTCTGCTGATCGGACGGATCGAGGGTGGCGAGCAAGGTGCCCTTCTGCACCTCGGCGCCGACATCGACGTTACGACTGGCTATGCGGCCGCCGACGCGGAAACCGGTGTTGCTCTCGTAGCGCGCCTGAATGCTGCCGGCAAAGCGTCCGAGGCTTTCTTCGTTCAGCGCTTTGACCGTGACCGACAGCACCGGACGTACCGGTTCCGGCGGTGTTTCCTTTTCCGAGCAGGCGCCCAGCAGCAGCGCCATGCACAACAGGCCGAGGCGCTTCATGGCTGCGCTCCCGGTTGCAGATCCTTGTAGGTGTTTTCGGCAATCTCGACTTTCATGCCGGGGTGCAGCAACTGGCCGCCGGCGACAATGACTTTCTCGCCGCCCTTGAGGCCTTCGCTGATGATCACTTTGCCGGTCAGGTAACGGCCGACCGTGACCGTATGCAACTGCGCTTCGCCTTTGTCATCGACCAGCCACACCGCCGGGTCGCTGATGTTTTTTGTCAGCGCCGACCAGGGCAGTTCCACCGCCGATTTGCCGGTGCCCTTGGCGGTGGCACTGACCACCGAACCGAGCTGCATGCCCGGCGGCAGCTTGTCGAGGCTGACCTTGACCTGCACGGTGCCCGATTGCGCCGACACCGACGGCGTGATCTCACGCACGGTGCCGGTGGTTTTGATCTCGGGATTGTCGAGCAGGCTGACCACGATCGAACGATCGGACGGACGCTCGGCCAGCAGCGATTCGTAGACATTGAACACCGCGTCGCGGTCGCCATCGCGGGCGAGGCTGAAAATCGGCGCGGTGGCCTGCACTACCTGGCCGACTTCGGCCTGGCGCTCGGTGATCACCCCGGGTGCATCGGCGATCAGCGCGGTGTAGCTGAGCTGGTCCTTGGCGTTGGCCAGCTGCGCCTGCGCCGCGCTCAATGCGCTCTGGCTGCTGCGCAGCGCGGCTTGTGCCGAATCGTATTCGCTCTGGCTGGTGTAGCCCTTGGGCAGGAGTTTTTGCTGACGTACGAAAGCGGCTGCCGCTTGCTTCACGCGGGCCTGTTCGGCGACGACCTGGGCCTGAGCGGAATCGACGTTGGTCTGCAGATCTTTCGGATCGAGTTTGGCCAGCACCTGCTTGGCGGAGACGCGGTCGCCGACATCGACCATGCGCTGGATGATCTTGCCGCCGACGCGAAATGACAGCTGGGTCTGCACCCGCGCCTGCACATCACCGGTGAGGGTCACCGCGGCGGCGTAGTTGGCCGGTTCGACCTCTTGCACAAAGACCCGTGGCAAGTATTCCTGAGCAGGTTTCTTGTCGCCGCATGCGGTGAGCAACGCCATGGCGCTCACGGCCATCAGCACTTTCAATCCGGGACCCTCCATGCACACTCCTTGGCCTTAAATGCTGCTGTCGAGACGATACGACTTCAGAGCTTAGAACAGGGTTCCACGGTTGCGGACGCCAACACCAGATTTATCTCATTAAAGGTATGCTGCCCGCGTATCGCAGCGACCCGGAGAAGGATTTCATGCTCAACATCCTGGCGGTGGCCAATTACCGCTCGATCAACAAACTGGTGATTCCGCTCGGGCGCCTGAACCTGATTACCGGGCCCAACGGCAGCGGCAAGTCCAACCTCTACCGCGCCTTGCGCCTGCTGGCCGAAACCGCACAGGGCGGCGTGGTCAATGCGCTGGCGCGTGAGGGCGGGCTGGAATCGACGTTCTGGGCCGGGCCGGAAACCATCAGCCGACGCATGCGCAACGGTGAGGTGGCGATCGAGCCGACGGTGCGCCACGGCGTGAAAAGGTTGCGCCTGGGATTCGCCGGCGAGGATTTCAGTTACGCCATCGGCCTGGGTCTGCCGGAGCCGAGCACTTCATGCTTTTCCCTCGACCCGGAAATCAAGCGTGAGTGCATCTGGGCCGGCCCGGTGTTCCGCCCGGCGAGCCTGCTGGTCGATCGCAACGGTCCGATGATCCGTGCCCGCGAAGGTCGCGCATGGGATGTGCTGGCGCAACACACACCGAACTTCGACAGCCTGTTCGATCAGGTCGGCAATCTGCGCAGCTCGCCGGAAGTGTTCCAGATGCGCGAATTCATCCGGCGCTGGCGCTTTTATGATCACTTTCGCAGCGATGCCGACGCGCCGGTGCGTCAGCCGCAACTGGGCACTCGTACGCCCGTGCTGCACCACGACGGCCGCGATCTGGCGGCAGCCTTGCAGACGATTATCGAAATTGGCGATCCGCAAGCACTGAGCGCGGCGATCAGCGACGCGTTCCCCGGCGCGCGGCTGAACATTGCACTGTTGGCCGGTGGCCGTTTCGCTATCGAGTTTTATCAGGAAGGCTTGTTGCGACCGCTGTCAGCGGCAGAACTGTCGGACGGCACCTTGCGTTATCTGCTGCTGATTGCCGCTCTGCTGACGCCACGACCGCCATCGCTGATGGTGCTCAACGAACCGGAAACCAGCCTGCACCCGGACCTGCTGCCGGCGCTGGCACGGCTGATCATTCGCGCTTCGGAGCAGTGTCAGGTGTGGGTCGTATCCCATGCACGGCGATTGATCTCGGCGTTGCAGGAAGACCCGGAATGCAATTGCATCGTGCTGGAGAAGACGTTGGGACAGACCGGGATTGTCGGGCAGCGGGTGCTGGATGAGCCGGCGTGGCAGTGGCCGGATTGAGCGGTGACGGCACAATCGCTTGCTTAAAACAACGTTCTGCGGGTTTGCCGGGAACGAATAAGACGGCTATTTTTCTTTGCGCTGTAGGACGGATCTTTTTTTCATGAAAGACCTCCAAGGAACCACAGCTTTTGGCCAGACTCTCCGGCCCATCCATCACAAGGAAGAACAACATGGACGTAAAAGTGCCGCAGCGGCTGGATCCGCAGGACATTGTGAAATTGTTAAGGGCGTTGCGCCGGGCGTTGAAGACGCAGGTGGCCTGAAGCAAGGGCCAGATCAAAAGATCGCAGCCTGCGGCAGCTCCTACTGGAGACCGCATTCCCGTGGAGGAGCTGCCGCAGGCTGCGATCTTTTGTCTGTACGCACAAAAACGCCGATGACCATCACTGGCCATCGGCGTTTTCACGTCTGAAGCGGATTTACTCAAGCGTCAGATCAGAACGCCGGCAGCACCGCGCCGCTGTACTTCTTCTCGATGAACGCTTTGACTTCCGGGCTGGTCAGCGCTTTGGCCAGTTTCTGGATCGCGTCGCTGTTCTTGTTGTCCTCGCGGGCAACGAGGAAGTTCACGTACGGCGAGTCAGCGCCTTCGATCACCAGCGCATCTTTCTGCGGATTAAGCTTGGCTTCCAGCGCGTAGTTGGTGTTGATCATGTCCAGATCAACTTCTTTCAGCACGCGCGGCAGCAGGGCCGATTCCAGTTCCTTGAACTTGAAGTTGTGCGGGTTCTTGGCGATGTCTTTCGGCGTGGCCAGAGCGTTTTTCGGATCTTTCAGTTCGATCAGGCCAGCCTTCTGCAACAGGATGAGTGCGCGGCCGCTGTTGCTGCCTTCGTTGGGGATGGCGATGGTCGCGCCGTCCGGCAGTTCAGCCAGGGTCTTGTACTTGCTCGAGTAGCCACCGAACGGTTCAACATGAACGCCCTGCACGGTCACCAGATACTTGGATTTGTCGTCCTTGTATTTGCCCTGGTTGAAGCTGTTCAGGTAGGGCAGGGTCTGGAAATAGTTGGCATCCAGACGCTTCTCGCCAACCTGTACGTTCGGTTGCACGTAGTCGGTGAAAACCTTGATCTCCAGATCCACGCCTTCTTTGGCCAGGGTCGGTTTGATCAGCTCAAGGATTTCAGCGTGGGGCACCGGCGTCGCGGCAACCACCAGTTTCTCACCGGCGTTGGCGAAAGAAGCCGTCAGCGCAGCCGCCAATGCGGTAAACAACAGAACCTTTTTCATGCAGTGTCCTTATCGAAAATCACGGTCGTCATCGACGACGGCATTTAATACGTGTGCCAGTGAAGTGATATCGCTGGCGTGAGGCGGACAATACCCGGATTTTTTATTCCCGGACAATAACGTTTATTCAGCTTCATATTCCATTTTGTTCATGTTGAAGAAAATGTTCACACCGCCTCGCTCAAGCGAATCAGCCAATCTTTCAAGGCCTTACGCTCTGCACTGCTACCACCTATATGGGTCTGCCTGACCAGACGTTCGATCTGAACCTGCGGCGCAGACGCGTCAGGCAGGTTCAGGTGTTCCGGCAGGATCTCGTCGCCGGTGCTGACCAGCAGAGCAAAGTGAATGACATTTTCCAGCTCGCGGGTGTTGCCAGGCCAGCTGTGTTCTTCAAGCACGTTCTGCGCGGCTTCGCTGATCAGCGGCACGGGCAAGTCGAGACGCTGGCTGTAGATGCCGAGGAAATATTCAGCGAGCGAGAGGATATCGCCGGTGCGCGCGCGCAAGGCTGGCAGCTCGAGATGACCTTCGCTGAGGTAGTGATAGAGTCGCTCGTGGAATTTCCCGGCATCCACAGCCTGGGCCAGATCGATGCTGGTCGCCGCAACCAGGCGTACATCCACCGGACTTGGCTGATGCGCACCGACACGGGTGACTTCGTGGTTTTCCAATGCCGCGAGCAATTTGACCTGGATCGGCAGCGGCAAGTCGCCGATTTCGTCGAGGTACAACGTGCCGCCATTGGCCGAACCAAACCAGCCGGCGCGACTGCTGGCCGAACCGCTATGACTGCCGGCGGCGTAGCCGAACAGTTCGGCGTCGGCGTAGGTCGGGCTGATCGCGCCGCAGTTCACCGAAACGAACAGACCGCTGCGGTCACTGGCGCGATGGATATGCCGGGCGAGCAACTCCTTGCCCGTGCCGGTCTCGCCACGGATCAAAATCGAGATCGAGCGCGGTGCCAGTTGCTCCAGCTCTTCACGCAATTGCCGCGAGCGGGGATCGACAAACACCAGCGCTTTGGCGCGAATGCTCAGGGGGCTTTTTTCCGCATCGGGAAAGGTCAGCAAGGGCTGACCGAAGGTTTCCAAACTCATGGCAGGCTCCCGCCCAAAACCGCCAGCCGACGGGGGCGTTGAATAATAAGGTCAGGCGCGACGGCGGGCGTGGTGTTCCAAGCGGTTTTGCAGGCGATAGAGGTAGGCAAACCCCTGCTCCCAACGCTGATGCCCGGACTTGACGTTGATGTGCCCGGCCCCGGCAAGAATCCCCGCCTCCGCGCCCCAGTCGCGCGCCAGTTCCAATGCGCGAGGCGCACTGACGGCGGCGTCGTTGTCGGAGCTGACGACCTGAGTGGGGAACGGCAACAGACCCGTCGGAATCGGTGCGAAGTTGCGCAGCGCCGGTGCGCACGCAGGACGCTCGACATCGGCCGGCGCGACCAGCAACGCCCCACGCACCTGACGCAGGTATTGCAGCGGCGCAGTCGCCGCCCAGTGGGCGACGGTGATGCAGCCGAGACTATGAGCGATCAGGATCACCGGTGTGCTGTCGGCGGCAATCGCTTCGGCCAGCGCGGCGACCCAGTCCTCACGGCGCGGCGCCAGCCAATCGGCCTGCTCGACCCGCGCGCTGTTCGGCAGGCTGTTCTGCCAATGGGTTTGCCAATGATCTTCTGGCGATCCTTGCCAGCCCGGCACAATCAGGTAGCGGATTGATTCGTTGCGCATGGGGAGCTCTCCTGCGTCGTGTCTGTTCCGGGTCGAGTATAGGGAGATGAGATATATCCGTTAAGGAATAAGAAGCTATTTATTAATATCTGAATTGAATATAAGGAACCGTGTAGGGGCGGTGCCTGGCGGGACAAAAGTTGCGGAATAAAAAAAGGGCCGCACCCTGCCAAGGAGACGGCCCCGGAAAAACAAAATCTGTCACCGCGCAGTGATCACCGACAACTTGGTGATCCCGGCCCGTTCGATCGAAGCCATGGCTCGCGCCACTTCGCCGTAATTCACCCCATCATCGGCCTGCAACTGCACGCGCACTTGCGGGTCCTTCGCTTTGGCCGACTTGAGGTTGAATTCGAGCAAGTCAGGCTGAATCTCGTCCTTGTTGATAAACAGCTTGCCGGCGCCGTCAATGCTCACCACCAGCGGATCCTTCTGCTCGACCGGCGCCACCGCTTCGGTCTTCGGCAGGTTGATCGGTATCGCATTGGTCAACAGCGGCGCGGTGACGATGAACACCACCAGCAGCACCAGCATCACGTCCACCAGCGGCGTCACGTTGATTTCGCTGAGCACCTCATCCGCGTCTTGCGTGGAGAAGGCCATATCAAGACGCCTCCTTCGCTTCTGCCGCGTTGCCCGGCGTCGCCACCTTGTGCGCGGTCGGGTGGATCAGTACGCGGAACGCACTCTTCTGCGCCAGGCTGTAGAAGTCGTGGGCGAAGTCATCGAGATCCGCCGCCGTCAGTTTCAGACGGCGCAGAAAGTAGTTGTAAACCAACACCGCCGGCACCGCGACGGCAATACCCACGCCGGTCGCTACCAGTGCCGCACCGATCGGCCCGGCCACCGTTTCCAGGCTCGCTGAACCCGCCGCGCTGATCCCTTTCAACGCCTCCATGATTCCCCACACCGTGCCGAACAAACCAATGAACGGCGAGGTGCTGCCAATACTCGCGACCACCGCCAGGCCGGTTTCCAGCGAACGCCGTTCGCGGACGATCTGCTGGCGCAGGGCGCGCTCGAGGCGATCCTGATGGTTGATCGCCTGGCTCAGGTCATTCGCCGGCGGCGCCTCGCCCACCTGGATCGCCGCGTAACCGGCCTGCGCCACCCGCGCTGCGGCGCCGGGCTGGGTCTCGCTCAACTCTGCCGCGGAATCCAGACTCGACGCTGCCCAGAAACGTTTGTGAAAGCGCCGATCCTGCGCCTTCAGACGACCGAACTGCACAGCCTTGAGCAACGCCAGGCCCCAGGTGGCGACGGAAAAAACCACCAGCAGCCAGATCACCGCGCTTTCGATGGATTCCAGTGGAGATGCCAGTAACGTCATGATGTGTTCCCTCGTGTAAACATTTCGCGCGAATTTGGTTTCGGTTTAATGAATCTTGAAATCGATAGGCACGCTGACCCAGCCGTCCTGGGCGACATCACCCTGCTTGGCCGGAACGAAACTCCAGCGCTTGACGGCATTCAGCGCCGCGTCGTCGAGCTGCTGCCGACCGCTGCTTTTGGCTATCTGGATCTCCCCCGGCTTACCACTGGCCAACACACGCACCCGTAACAACACCATGCCTTCCCAACCGCGCCGCTGGGCCAGCGACGGATATTCCGGTGCCGGGTTTTTCAGATACGCAGCGTTGGCTGAAGCCGGAGTGACGGGCGCTGGTGCTGGTGGCGCAGGAGGCGCTGGCGCGGCGACCGGGGCTGCCGGTTTCGCTGGCGCTGGCGGCTGCTCTAGTGCCTTGGGCGCGGGTTTGGGCGGCGGTTTCACCACCGGTTTGGGTTTGGCGATCGGCTTGGGCGGCGGCGGTTTTACCGCCAATTCCTCTTCCACCGGCGGTGGCGGCTCGACCACCGGTGCCGGTGGTGGCGGCACCACAACCGGCGGCGCGGGCGGAGCCGGGCGCGAAAACTCGATGGTCATCGGCGGAATTTCCGGCGGCACCACCGGCAGCGCTGGCGTCGGTTTCTGGCTGACCCAGTAAATCACCGCGCCATGCACGACCAACGCGAGCACACCGAGCAGAAGGGTTTCGCGCCGACTCAAAATGCCCTTGGGAACACGCTGTAAACGCAGCTGCCCCAACGGCACCCGGTGCGGCCGGCCAAGATCGACCAGTTCGCCACTCGGCGTTTGCCGCCACAGCAATTCCCCTGCGCTGGCGGCGGTCTGGACATTGCCCATTGTTCAACTCCCTGCGGTCTCTTTCGTTCTACTAATCAAAGCGATCGACTTGCCCTTCGTAATGCCCCCACGGCGTAGTCGACGGGATCATCATTGGCTGTGGACGCTTATCACCGAAAGTAATCTTTGACGTTATGTATAGACCTTCGAGGAATATACAAAATGCCTTTTTTACCGAGGCCGCGCGCCACAAGGGCTGCAGCAACCGACGACAAATCGCATGCTTTTACGGCATGAAAAGTATTCGTTCACGGCATTCATCCGCGCTCGTTTAACGACTGGCATTGGTGTGCCGGACGCCGACGGTAGGCGCGATCACTGCAGTTTCCGAGCGCGGCGTACCGGTCGGCACCCAGTCATAGCTCACTGGCAACGCTCGATATACCCAATTGCTGATCGCGTCACTGCACGGCGCTTTGCCCAGATAAGGGCTGACGTACTCCCAGACGTTTTCACCGCTGGCGGTGACTTGGAAAAATCGGCCATTCATGCCTTCGTCGATCAAGGTGTTGCCGTTGGGCAAACGCCGCGCGCTGCTGATGAACGAGCTATAGAACGCCCAGCCCGGCTGCTTCGAATTGGCCGCGCTGTACTGCCAGACGATCTGGTTTTGCTGCGGGTCGATTTCCAGCACCCGTGAACCGGATATCAAGCCGAGGGTGACGTTCGGATAGCCCGCCGAACCCTGGTTATCGAACACCAGCAGATTGCCGGCGCCAGGCAGTCCGGCGGGGATGATGTGCGCGTCGTGCTGACCGACGAACTGATCGACCGGGCGCGGCAGTTTCTGCGCGGTTTTCGGATTGATCAGCGGCAGGTTCGGCCCCAGTCGCCAGACCACTTTGCCGCTGTTTTTATCGATGATGGCGATGAAGTTGGCGTTGCGTGAATCGATCAACAGATTGTCCGGGCTGAAGCGCTTGTCACCGGCGTCGAACCACTTGTTCGGCCCGACCAGACTGAGGTTGTTGATGTGCAGGTAATCCGGGTTGTCACTGGCGCGCACCAGTTTCAACTGCTCGGCACTGAAGCCGAATTCGCCCAGATGTTCCGAGGCGAGCCACTGCCATTTCACTGCGCCGTCGGGGCTGACTTCGTAGATCACATCGTCGATGACTTCGGGCGTCTTGAAGCCATTGACCTTGTGCACTTTGTTCGCCAGCACCACGGTGTTGCCATTGCTCAAGCGGCGTTGATCGTGATGCTGCTGCGCCGCCCCACCGGGTGCCTTGTCGCCCCACTGCCAGACGACTTTGCCGTCCCAGTCGAGTTCGCCGACGCTCTGATTGCCCAAGCCATTCCCCGCCGAGCCGAGCTTGCCGGGATCCTTGTCACTCAATTGCAGCAGTACGTGGCCGCGTTTACCGCCGACCAGTTGCGGGTCGATGATGGCTGAAGGGAAACCGGCCTGCGCCCAGGTTTTCACTTCGTTGCCATTCATGTCGATCAGGTGCGTCTGCTTGTCGGCGCCGCTGAAGATCACGTACTGGTTGAACGCCTTGTCCGGGTCATAACGGGTGACGCCGGTCGGGTACACACTGGGCGCGGCGAAGGCGCCGCTGCTCAGGACTGCGCCGGATAACAGCAGAGGTAAAGCGCTTTTGATGGGCAACATGGTGCAGCTCCTTGAAAGCTCGATCAGAAGTCGTAGCGACCGGTAACGCCGAGGGTCCGTGGCGTGCCGAGCAGGCCTTCATAGCCGCCGTTGCCGCCGGTCCACAGGGTCGTGTAGTAGGTTTTGTCGAAGGCGTTTTTCAGCCACAGCGAGACATCCCACTGGCCCTGATTGAAATCGCCGCGCAGGCCAGTGGAGAGGTTGACCACCGCGTAACTGGGGATCTGCCCGTAGTCGGAATCCTCGACCGTGCCCACCGCTTTGGAGCGGAACGCATAGCTGCCGGTGACGTAGGGTTCTAAGCCGTTGTCCAGATTCCATTTGTATTCGCCGTTGGCGTTGCCGATCCATTTCGACGCGCCCACCACTTGATGGCCGCTGAGATCGCATGAGGCCGGCGCGCCCGGGGCCTGGCTGACTTCCGGCGGGCACGGCGCATCTTTGTAAGAGAGGTAGCTGACATCGTTGTACGAGCCGTTGAAGTTCAGCGTCAGGCCACGCAACGGCACCACGGTGCTTTCGAACTCGATGCCGCGCGAGCGCACCGAACCGGCGTTGGTCAGGTATTGCACGCGGTTGGCGGCGTCATAGGCGTTGGTCTGGTAAGCGTTGACCTGGGTCCAGAACACGTTGGCGTTAAGTTGCAGACGGTGATCCCACAGGGTGCTTTTGAATCCGAGTTCGGCGTTGTTGGCGCGCTCGGTGCCGATCAATAGTGAGTCGGCGCCAGCGGTAGGTGCGGAGCCGACCGCAAGGTTGACCCCGCCGGATTTCTCGCCGTGGGACAGCGTGGCGTAACCAAGCACGTCGTCGGTGATGCGATAGCTCAGATTAAGCAGTCCCGAGGGGCTGGAGCTGTACTGATTCAAGTCACCGGAATCGTAAGCGCCGGCACGCCCGCGGCGCGCATTGGCTGCCGCGCCCGCCACCGCTACACCGCCGAGCGGCGCGTTGCGGCTGACCGAGGCGTTTTTCTCTTCGTAGGTGCCACGCACCCCGGCCGTGAAATCCAGGCGATCGCTGAGGTGCCAGGTGCCCTGGGCAAACAGGGCGAAACTGTCGGTCTTGATGTGCCCCTTGCCGACGCTCGTGACATTGGCCAGGCTGCCGGCCGGCGTGCCGTTCCAGATGTCGGCCTGCGGGCCGTAATAGGCAAAGGATTTGTTGTCCAGATCCGAGCCGAAATAGTAGGCGCCGACCACGTAATCGAAGAACTCACCCTTGGGCGAGGCCAGGCGAAATTCCTGCGAATATTGTTTGTCTTCCACCGACACGCCAGCGTTGTAACTGGCCGGCACGTTGAGGCCGTCGTCGTTGCGCGGGGTGAAATTCCAGAAGCGGTACGAGCTGACCGAAGTCAGGGTGAAGTCGCTCGGCAAGGTCCAGTTGGCTTCCACCGACGTGCCGCCCTGATGCACGGTGACGTGCTGGTCGTTGTCGAGATTGACCTTGCGCTGCCGACCGTTGACCAGCGTAGCCCCGGCCGCGCTGGCCCGAGATTCATACAGGTTGACGCCGTTGATGGTCGGCCCGGTGTTGTAAAGCACGCGGGTGCCAGCGCTGGAATCTTCTTCGTTGTAATCGCCGATCCAGCGCAGGTTGAAATCTTCATTGGGCTTGAACAGCAGCTGCGCGCGAAAGCCCTCGCGGGAGCCGCCGTTGAGGTCGTGGCCGTCGTATTCGTTCTTGATGTCGCCGTCACTGCGCGTGCGATACGCGGAAAAACGCCCAGCCAGTTGATCATTGAGCGGCCCGGAGATCGTGCCCTTCGTCTGGAAATAACCGTCCTCGCCGACCGAAGTTTCGATGCTGCGCTCGGGCGTGAAACTGGGCGCGCGGGTGCTGATGTTGATGACCCCGGCAGTGGTGTTCTTGCCGAACAGGGTGCCCTGCGGCCCGCGCAGAACTTCGAGCTGTTCGATGTCCATCAGATCGAACACCGCCATCCCCGGACGGCCTAGATAGACGTTATCAATGTACAGGCCAACGCTGCCTTCCAGCCCATCACTGGCCGGGTTGTTGCCCAGGCCGCGGATCGACACGCTGGACTGGCGCGCATGCATGTAGGCGACGTTGACGCTGGGCACCAGTTGCTGCAAATCCTGAATTCGGTAGACCCGTTGCGTCTCCAGATTCTGCCCGCTGACCACACTCATGGGCGTCGGCACATCTTGCGAGCTTTCTTCGCGGCGGCGGGTGGTGACGGTCACCGTTTCCAGCTGCGAACCGTTGGCCGCCGCTGTGCCTGCCGGGACCGGTGGCGGGGTTTCGGCCTCTGCAGCATAACCGTGAGTCCAGCTGGCGCTGCCCGCCAGTAACAGCGCCAAAGGCAGGCGTTTGAGCCGTCGGGAGGCTGGGGGTAACGCGAGATTCAACGGACTCATGACGCGGCTCCTGGTCAAAAAACACACAGATATTTTCAACGCTGCATATTCTTTTCAGTTATTTATTTATGGATTTACAAATATTTACTGCATAAGAGATTGCCTTTATAAGGAGTCGACCTAATGCATATCCAATGCATTTCCCGGATATTTTTTATGTGAAAAATGCATATCGACTTGCGCCAACTGCGTCACTTCATCGCTCTGGTTGAGCAACGCAGCTTCGTCGCCGGCGCGCAGGCAGTGAACCTGTCGCAGTCGGCTTTCAGCCGCAGCATTCAGGCGCTGGAACACAGCGTCGGCTGCCAATTGGTCGACCGTGGACGCAAGGAATTGCCGCCGACCAAACAGGGCCAGGTGCTGCTCGAACATGCGCGGCGGCTGGTCAGCGGTGCGCAGCAGATGGCCAACGAGATCAGCCAGTTCAACGGCCTCGAAGCCGGGGAGTTACGCTTTGGCTGCGGGCCGGCTCCGGCGGCCGGATTGATTCCGCGCGCGATCGGCGCGTTCATCGGCCGCTACCCGAAAGCGCGGGTGCAGTTTCAGGTCGATGACTGGCAAAGCCTGAGCAAACGCCTGCTCAGCGAAGAATTCGAATTCTTCGTCGCCGATACCCGGCAATTCGAGGCCGACCCGGATTACCAGACCCACCGCTTACGAGCGCGCAAATGGCATTTCTGCTGCCGCGCCGGGCATCCGCTGACAGCGTTTGAACGCATCACTGCCGAGCAGTTGCTGAGTTATCCACTGGCGGTCAGCATCCGCCCGCCAAACCTGCGCAAGGTCATCGTCGACCTCAGCGGTCGCCCGGATTTCACCCCGAATGTGGAATGCGAAAACGGCTCGAGTCTGTTGAGTGTGGTGCTGCGATCAGAAGCGATCGGGATTGTCGGCGCGTATTCCGATGCGCTGCATCTGGCCAAGGGTGAGCTGGTCTGTTTGAAGATTGAAGGCCTGGCCGATGACCTGGAGGAGCTGTACACCCGCTATGGCATTGTCAGCCGCGCCGGGTATCGGTTGTCGCCCCTGGCCGAAGCGATGATCGAGCAGATCAAGTCGATTGACGCGGTGGATGAGGAGGTGTGTTCGCTGGAGAATTTTGCCGTCTGATCCACCGCTATCGCTTCAGCCAGGCACTGATGCAATCCCTGCATGATCTTCATTCCCCAAATGCACTTGCCGAAAACCCCCACCGACAGCGAAAACCCTCACCTGTCCCACTGACCGGTGAACCCCATGCCCACTCCTCCCAACCCCGTGCGCAACGTGCTGTACATCATGTGCGATCAGCTGCGCCGCGATTACCTGTCCTGCTACGGACACCCGCATCTGCACACGCCAAACATCGATCGCCTCGCTGCCCAAGGCGTGCGTTTCAGCCGTGCCTACACCCAAGGCACGATCTGCGGCCCGTCGCGGATGTCGGCCTACACCGGACGCTATGTCAGCAGCCATCAAGTGGCCTGGAACGCGGTGCCGTTGCCGCTGGATGAATTGACGATCGGCGATTACCTGCGACCTCACGGCATTCGCACCGCGCTGGTCGGCAAGACCCATGCGACGGCAAATGTCGACGCCTTGCAGCGCCTGGCGATCAACCCGCAAAGCGCACAAGCCGAATTGCTCAACGAGGTCGGCTTCGAACCCTATCTGCGCCACGACGGCATCTATCCCGACGACACGCTGTTCGACGACAAGCGCGAATCCGCCCCTTATACCCATTACCTGCGCGAACACGGTTTCGAGGGGCGCAATCCCTGGCATGACTGGGCGAATGCCGCAAAAGGCGAGAACGGGGAAATCCTCAGCGGCTGGAAAATGCGTCATGCGAATTTGCCAGCACGAATTCCCGAGCAACACTCAGAGACTGTCTACACTACAAATCGCGCCATCGACTTCATCGCTGAGCAAGGCGAGAAATCCTGGTGTTTACACCTCTCGTACATCAAACCCCACTGGCCGTACATCGTACCGGCGCCATACCACGCCTTGTACAGTACGAAATCGATCCTGCAGCCAGTCCGCGCGGCGCCCTCCAAAGCCAGCAAACACCCCGTATACACTGCCTTTTGTCAGCATGAGGAAAGCCTCAACTTTTCCCGCGATTCAGTACGATTAAATGTAATCCCCACTTACATGGGCCTGATCAAGCAAGTGGATGATCAGTTGGGGCGGCTGTTCGATTTTCTGCAGAGCAATGGGCGCTGGGACGACACGCTGATCGTGTTCACCAGCGATCACGGCGATTTCCTTGGCGATCACTGGCTGGGCGAGAAGGAGTTTTTGCTCGAGCAGGCGGTAGGCGTGCCGTTGATTGTTCGCGATCCTCGGGCGGCGGCGGATGTCACTCGCGGCACTGTCGATGATCGGCTGGCAGAAACCATTGATGCGTTGCCGACGTTTATTCAAGCGCTTGGATTACCGAGTGCGGAACATCGACTGGAAGGACGCTCATTGATCCCGTTGCTACACGGGGAAAATCCCGATTGGCGTCGCTATGCAATCAGCGAATACGACTACGCCTTTCAAGCCCCGGCGCGGCAACGCCTCGGCCAGCCGATCGACCGTTGCCGCATGACCATGGTGCGCAGCGAGCGTTGGAAATACCTGGCGTACGACGGCTTTCGACCGCAGCTGTTTGATCTGTTGAATGATCCGCAGGAGCTGCGCGATCTGGGTGAGGACCCGGCGTACGCGGCGGTGCGCGAGGAGCATGCGGGGTATCTGTTTGAATGGCTGCGCGGATTGAAGCGGCGTACAACGATCAGCCATCAAGAGATCGATTTGCGCGGGCAGCGGTTTCGTTATGGCGAGCCGGAAACCGAGAAGGTCGTTCAGATCGGAGTGTGGTGAAAGCCCTTCGCGAGCAGGCTCGATCCCACAGGTTCAAGCGATCGTTCCCACGCTCCGCGTGGGAATGCAGCCCACAACGCTCCGCGTCCCAACAGCGAACGCAGAGCGTTCATCGAGGCATTCCCACGCAGAGCGTGGGAACGATCATTCAGACGCCGACGATATCCGGACCTTTGATAGTCTGGCTGCGCTGCCCATTCACCCCCACCGGCACCTCGCCCTTGAGCGTCACGCGGCGCACCACGCGATCCTGGGTGCCGTAATCATCAATCGCGTAATGCTGCGTCGAGCGGTTGTCCCAGATCGCCACATCACCGGCCTGCCAGCGCCAGCGCACAGTGTTTTCCTGGCGGATCACGTGGCTCTGCAGCAAGCCGAACAGGTGTGCCGAATCCGCCTGTGAATAACCTTTGATGCGTTTGACGAAATGCCCCAGCAGCAAGCTCTTTTCGCCGCTGATCGGGTGCACGCGCACCACCGGATGCTCGGTTTCGTAAACGGTCGAGGTGAAGACTTTGCGATAGCGCTCCAGTTTTTCCGCCGAGACGTCCGGCTTCGCACCGGCGTAGTCGTACTCGTTGCTGTGCACGGCGGTGAGTTTGTCGGCCAGTTCACGCAGCTCGCTCGGCAAGCCGCTGTATGCCGTTGCGGTGTTGGCCCACAGCGTATCGCCGCCGAATGCCGGGGCGACCACCGAGCGCAGGATCGAGGCTTTCGGGTAGGCGTCCACGAAGGTTACGTCGGTGTGCCAGGAGTTGGCGCGCTGACCTTCGGCGCCGTCCAGCTCGAGCAGGTAACGGGTGCCTTCGCGCGATGGCACGGTCGGGTGCGCCACCGGTTCGCCAAGCAGATGGGCGAAGGCTTCCTGACGTTGATCGTCGAGCTGCGTCTGCTCGCGAAAGAACAGCACTTTGTATTCGACCAGCGCCTGCTGGATGGCTTCGACCGTGGCGGCGTCCAGCTCACCGGACAGGTGCACGCCGCGGATTTCGGCACCGATACGACCGGCTACCGGGTGAATTTCCAACGCGTGAGAAACGGGTTTTACGGCGAGTGCGGCATTGCTCATGGGAAGACCCTCATCGACGGTTTGCGGTTTTGACGGCAGCGAAACAACGTTCTATCCATATTCCATTTATATCTAATAGATATTCACATGCTTCGTTGACGGAATAAGAGCTTGCATTTAAAACCTCAAGCAACCCTCCTCGCAAATGCCTTCGAGCTATTTTTAGGATGCCGGAAAAGCATATGGATCTTCGCCAGTTGCGCTACTTCATCGCCCTCAACGAACACCGCAGCTTTGTCCGCGCGGCCGACGCCATGGGCATCACTCAACCGGCGTTCAGCCGAAGCATTCAGGGGCTGGAGCAAGAGTTCGGCTGCGTGCTGGTTGATCGCGGCAACAAGGATCTGCGCCCCACGCCCGAAGGCCAAGTGGTGCTGCAACACGCCCTGAGCCTGGTGCAGGGCGCGGCATTGCTCAGCGCTGAAGTGACACAAATGACCAAGCTCGACGCCGGTGAAGTGCATTTTGGTTGCGGGCCGGCGCCGGCGGTGAAACTGGTGCCGGATGCGGTAGCGCAATTCATCAACGCGCACCCGAAAGTACGCACCTGTTTTCAGGTGGATAACTGGGAAAAACTCAGCCGCGCGCTGAGCCGCGAAGAGATCGAATTCTTCATCGCCGACATTCGCCATTTCGAGTCCGACCCGAATTTCCAGACGCAACCGCTGACGCCCAAGCGCGGCGTATTTTTCTGCCGGCCCGGGCATCCGTTGCTGGCCAAGGAAAGCCTGTCGACCAACGACATGTTCGACTATCCGCTGGCCGCGACGCTGATTCCACCGGGCATTCGCAAGCTGCTGGCGAACCTCAGCGGGCGCATCGATTTCTCTCCGACCATCGAAACCGAGCACTTTCCGGCGCTGGTCAAAGTGGTGCTGCAATCCAACGCGATCGGCGTCGGCACGGAGGAGGCGTTTGTCGAGGATGTCGCCAAGGGTTCGCTGGCGCTGTTGCATTGGCGCAACCTGCCGCAGAACCTCGAAAGCATGAACGCGCGCTGCGGCATCGTCAGCCGCACCGGATTCCGCTTGTCGCCAGCGGCGAGGGCAATGATCGAGACGCTGGTGGCGTTGGATCGGCAGGACGTCAGCGTCGCTGTCTGAAAAACCTTTGGCAGACGCCGATCGTTCCCACGCTCTGCGTGGGAATGAATCCCGTGACGCTCTGCGTCACAAAGGACGCGGAGCGTCCTCGGCTGCATTCCCACGCGGAGCGTGGGAACGATCTGGATTTTTTGCTTCTAGAGCTTGGCCGCTGAGAGTTCAGGCGCCACCCAATCGCTGACTTTGAACGGCTTGCGAATGAGCTTCTGCTGCGCCGCCAGGTCGACCTTGTCTTGCAGGCCGCTCAAGAACACCGGATCCAGCGTCGACGGGAAGATCTCGCTCAAATTCTGATCCTTCAGATCCTGAGCCAGAATCACCGGTGGATAACTCGCCAGCCCTGATACCAGCTGCACATAGGCGTCCTTGTTGCTGTCCTGAGTCAGCCACTCGACCGCTTGCTGCTGCGCCTTGAGCAGTTTGGCAATGACCTCAGGATGGGCGTCGACAAATTTGCCATTACCCAGCAACACCGCCTGCACGCTGCCAGCGCCGCCGAGGTCTTTGGTGTTGAGCGGCAATTCCGCCAGGCCTTTGGCTTGCAACGCACTCAGCGCGGAGCTGCCCCACGAGGCATCGATCTGCTTGGCCGCGAGTGCCGAGACCGCCGCGTTGAAATCCAGATTGATGACCTTCACGTCCTTCTCGCTGAGGCCCTGACTGACAAGCGCCGCATCGAACGACAGCTGCGTCGCCGTCCCGCGAAAGATCGCCACGCGTTTGCCTTTGAGATCCTGCAGGGTCTTGATTCCCGAGCCGGGCACCACGCCGAGGTATTGCTTGACCCCACGTGCCGTGGCGCTGAGCAGGCGCGTGTCCAGGCCATTGGATTTTCCGATGATCGCGGCCAGATCGCCAAGATAGGCCAGATCGACCTGCCCATTGGCAAACGCCTCATTGATCACCGGCCCGGCGCCCTTGAAAAAACTCCACTGGATCTTGATGCCCTGCTCGGCGAAGGCCTTTTCGAAGATCTGCTGATCGCGCAGCACATCGACGATGCCGCCGCCGCTGTGTTGAGTGCCGGCGCTGAGGTCGGGCACGGCGATGCGGATTTCCTTGAGTTCTCCGGCTTGGGCGCCAAGCGCAAGAAAGCCTGCAAGCGCCGGGGCGGCCAGCAGGCCAATGATTCGTTTGAAGGGAAGGTTCATGGGTGCGGCTCCTTGATCGCTGAGGAGCCGAAAGTAGGCTGGATGCATACCTTCACTTAAATACTATAAATGCACATTTTTATATCCATATGACCTAAGTGAGGGCGTGTGCGGCTTGCAGCGCGATATGCATTAACAGCATCGAAAATATTCTTCGAATGCATTGGATGCGCGTAAGCAGGCAAGCCTTAAATGGATTCGCTTATCTCCCGATAGCATCTAACGCAACTCTGTTAGATCAGTTTCATATATGACGAAACCCAATGTGGGAGCGAGCCTGCTCGCGAAGGGGCCATGCCAGCCGCCATCAATGCTGCCTTAAACAGCCATTTCGCGAGCAGGCTCGCTCCCACATGAAAAGCGGTTCGCCATGCAACCCGACAACGGAGGTCACCCATGGCCCGTCAATCTCTGCTCAGCCTGCCGCTGGCCGCGCCGCCGCTGAAAAGCCGTCGCACCTGGCCGAGCCTGAATCAACGCCTGCTGCCTTGGCTGTTGCCCGTCAGCCTGTTCGTCCTGTGGTGGCTGGCCGCGCGCAATCAGTGGATGAGCGAGCAGATCCTGCCGGCGCCATCGCTGGTGTGGAGCAGCGCTGTGGAACTGGCCCAAGGCGAGTTGTGGAGTCATTTGTGGATCAGCCTGCAACGGTTGTTCTGGGGTTTGTTGGCAGGCGTTTCGGCCGGCGCGGTGCTTGGCGCCGCACTGGGTTTCAGTCGACGTCTGGAGCGCCTGGTTTTTCCGACATTCGCTGGATTGGCGCAGGTGCCGACGCTGGCGTGGATTCCGCTGTTCATGGTGTTTTTTGGCATCGGCGAACTGCTGAAACTGGTGGTGCTGATCAAGGCCATTGTGGTGCCGGTGACCTTGCACACACTGGTTGGCGTACGCGATGCACAACCGAAACTGCGCGAAGCCGCCGCCGTGTTGCGCCTGCCGGCGCATCTGCTGATTCGTCGTCTGGTGCTTCCCGCTGCGCTGCCCGCGTTCATGGCTGGCGTGCGCCTGGCACTCGCCGCCGGCTGGACCTCGTTGCTGGCGGTCGAGCTGCTGGCCTCCAGCGAAGGCATCGGCTATCTGATGGTCTGGGCGCGGCAGTTGTTCATGCTCGACATCGTGTTCGTGTGCATCGTGGTCATCGGTCTGATCGGCGTGGCCATGGATCGCGGCATCGGTCTGCTCGACCGCAGACTGGTGCACTGGCCGCACCCGGCCACCGCGCACATCACACGCGGCCCGCGCTATCAGGGCTGGCAGCGCCTGCAGCCGTGGCTGTTGCCGCTGGGCTTGTTGGCGCTTTGGCAACTGGCCAACGAGCAACAGTGGGTCGATGCAAATATTCTGGTCAGCCCTTTGGCGGTGCTGAGCACGGCATGGAATGGACTGCTCGACGGCACGCTGGTCAACGGCATGGCGCTGAGCCTGAGCCGCACCCTCGGCGGCTTGCTGATCGGTGGCGGCCTCGGTTTCGCCTTGGGCTTGCTCCTCGGCCTGTCGCGTTTCAGCGAACGGTTGCTCGGCCCGACACTCGCCGCACTGCGGCAGATTGCGATTTTCGCCTGGGTGCCACTGCTGACCGCGTGGTTCGGCCTCGGAGAACTGGCCAAGTGGGTGTTCGTCGCGCTCGCCGCATTTTTCCCGCTGTTCATCGCCACCCAGCGCAGCGTCGTCAACCTCTCGCCGCAACTCAACGAGGCCGCGCAGGTGCTATGCCTGAGCCTCGGCCAGCGTCTGCGCCGACTGGTGCTGCCCGGCGCTGCGCCGGGAATTTTCGCCGGGCTGCGATTGAGCCTGATCTACGCCTGGCTGGGCACCATCGGCGCTGAATATTTCATGCCGTCCAATGGCGGCATCGGCAGCCAGATGATCGGCGCGCAACAGTTGCTGCGCATGGATCTGATCATGGCCGGCATGCTGCTGGTCGGCCTCACCGGCGCCCTGCTCAACCTGATCGGCCAACGCCTGGAAATTCGCGCGACCCGCTGGAGACACGCATGAACGCACCGATTGTCAGCTTCAACCACGTAGGCAAATCCTTCGCCGTCAACGGTTTCGAACTGGAGGCAATTCGCGAATTCAACCTGGACATCGCCGAGGGCGAATTCGTCGCCATCGTCGGCTCCAGCGGCTGCGGCAAATCCACTTTGCTGCGTCTGCTGGTCGGCCTCGACACCGAGTTTCGCGGGCAGATCAGTGTCGATGGCAAGGCCGTCAGCGGCATCGGCGGCGAGCGCGGCATCGTCTTTCAGGAACATCGTCTGTTTCCGTGGCTGACGGTCGCCGACAACATCGGCTTGGGCCTGGTCAATGAGCCGCTGAGCACAGCGCAGAAACAACAACGCATCACAGACTTTATCGAGCTGGTCGGCCTCAGCGATTTCACCGCAGCCTATCCGCATCAACTCTCCGGCGGCATGGCGCAGCGCGTGGCGATAGCGCGCGGCCTCGTCGCCAGCCCGCGAATCCTGTTGCTCGATGAACCCTTCGGCGCCCTCGATGCGCTGACTCGCCAGCAAATGCAGGACGAGCTGCTGGCAATCCGCGAGCGAGCAAAGATCACCACGATTCTGGTGACCCACGATGTCGAGGAAGCGATTTTTCTGGCCGACCGCGTGGTGGTGATGGAGCCGCGTCCGGGGCGGATCAAGCAAGTGGTCGGCATCGCTTTGCCGCACCCGCGCCAGCGCAGCAGTTACGACTTCCATCAGTTGCGTGAAGAACTGCTGCACGAGTTGACCAGTGACGACCATTACCAACCGAGCGCACCGGTGCAGATCCGCGATCTGCCGCTGACGTTCATTGCCTGCTGAACAGGAGTTTCGCAATGCCGCAACGTCCCAACTTTCTGGTGATTCTGGCCGACGACCTAGGCTTTTCCGACATCGGTGCGTTCGGCGGCGAAATCGCCACGCCTAACCTTGATGCACTGGCCCGCAACGGCCTGCGCCTGACCGATTTCCACACCGCACCGACCTGCTCGCCGACGCGCTCGATGCTGCTGACCGGCACCGATCATCACATCGCCGGCATCGGCACCATGGCCGAAGCGTTGACCCCGGAACTGATCGGCAAACCCGGTTACGAGGGCTACCTCAACGACCGCGTCGTCGCGCTGCCCGAGCTGCTGCGCGAGGCCGGCTATCAAACCTTGATGAGTGGCAAATGGCATCTTGGTCTGAAGGCCGAACTGGCACCCCATGCGCGCGGCTTCGAGCGTTCGTTTTCGCTGTTGCCGGGCGCTGCCAACCACTATGGTTTCGAGCCGACCTACGATGAGCAAACGCCGGGCCTGCTGAAATCCACCCCGGCGCTGTACATCGAGGACGATCAGTTTGTCGATGAGCTGCCGAAGGATTTCTATTCCTCCGACGCCTTCGGCGACAAGCTGCTGCAGTACCTCAAGGAACGCGATCAGACCCGGCCGTTCTTCGCTTACTTGCCCTTCTCCGCGCCGCACTGGCCGCTGCAGGCACCGGCCGAGATCGTCGAGAAATACCGTGGCCGTTATGACGCCGGCCCGCAAGTGCTGCGCCTCGAACGCCTGGAAAAACTCAAGGCGCTGGGCCTGATCGACGCGGACGTCGAGCCGCACCCGCTGATTCAGCTCAGCGCGCAGTGGGACGCGTTGAGCGATGAGCAAAAGCAGATTTCCGCACGAGCCATGGAGGTCTACGCGGCGATGGTCGAGCGCATGGACTGGAACATCGGCCGGGTCGTCGATTACCTGCGCCAGCAAGGCCAGCTCGACAACACCTTCATCCTGTTCATGTCCGACAACGGTGCCGAAGGCGCGCTGCTGGAAGCGTTCCCCAAGTTCGGTCCGGAGCTGATGACCTACCTGAACCAGCACTACGACAACAGCCTCGACAACATCGGCCGGGCCAATTCCTACGTCTGGTACGGGCCGAACTGGGCGCAAGTGGCAACCGCGCCGTCACGCTTGTTCAAGGCTTTCACCACCGAGGACGGGATCCGCGTGCCGGCGCTGCTGCACTATCCTCAACTGCCACTCAAAGGGCAGATCAGCCATGGTTTCGGCACGGTGATGGACATCACCCCGACCATTCTCGATCTGGCTGGCGTGCGGCATCCGGGCAAACAGTGGAAAGGCAAAGCGGTGGCGCCACTGCGCGGCAAGTCGTGGCTGGGCTTTTTGTCCGGCGAGACCGCGCAGGTGCATGACGAACACACGGTGACCGGTTGGGAGTTGTTCGGCCGACGGGCGATTCGCCAGGGCTCGTGGAAGGCCGTGTGGATTCCCGGGCATGTAGGGCCGGCGACCTGGCAGCTCTATGATCTGGCTAGCGATCCGGGGGAGATTCATGATCTGGCGTTGAGTCAGCCGCTGAAACTCACTGATCTGATCGGGCATTGGCAGCGCTATGTCGAGGAGACCGGAGTGATCCTCAGTGCTTCGCCGTTTCAGCCGGATTGACGTTGCCTGACCTGACGCCTTCGCGAGCAGGCCCGCTCCCACAGGGGATTTGTGTCGATCACAGATTCAATGTGGGCTTGCTCGCGAAGAGGCGCTTGAAAACAACCCATCAGGCCTGAGCTGAACGTACCTCTTTACTCACCATCTCAGCCTGCCGAACAAACCGGTTCGCCCGCCCGAACGTCCCAAAATCATTAAAGCGCACGCCCATCTCGCGCATCACCTTGTGTGCCACCGGCACGGTCATCTGGCGAATGTAGAACGGCTCCTTGACCACGAAATGATGAATCCCGTGACTGCTGCCGAAGTTGAAGCAGAACGCCTGCAACGGCCACAGCCACCAAGGGTTCAGCACCTGGCATTGCTGCAGCACATTGCCCGGTTCGACGTCACCGTAGTAATGCATGTTCGAGCTGATGAAGTGCAGGCAAAAAGTGCGCAATACGTTGGGGCCGATGATCACCACGGCGGCGATATCGATCACCTGCATCACCGAGAGCGTGGTGGCCGACCACTCGATGGGCGAGCCGAGCAAATGCGCGATGCCGTTGGCCGCGTGAAAGCCGAGAAATACATACCACGCGCCCCAGTGCAGCAGCGCCAGCGGTGCGTAGACCTTGAGCACGCGTTTGCCGATGCTCAGCTTGTGCGCCCAGGTCTTGGCGCGGAGCAGGCGGATGAACGCCGACATCATGTTGTCGCCCACCATCAACAGTCGCGCAAAACCCCACGGCTCGCCGTTGGTGATCGCGCGCTCTTCCATGTCGGCTTCGGTGCCGGACACTTTGTGATGGTTGAGGTGCAGATGCCGACGGATCCAGGGATTGATCGTGCTCGGCCGCGCCAGCCAGACCAGGGCCATCATCAGGTTGTGCGGCACGCGCTGTTTGCGGAAGTACATGCTGTGGATCAGGTCATGTTCCAGCTCATGGGTCAGCGAGGCGAAAAACGCATTGAGCAGCAGGCACACCCACCAAGCCATATGGCCGGTGATGTACAGCGCCGCCGAGCCGATCATTCCGGCCAGCGCGAACGCCAGAATCCCCGTGCCCAGAGCATCCTGATGCTGAAGAATCGGGTAGCGCTCACGCAATTCCACACCTTTGGCCAGCACCACCTGGCGAATATGTGCCGAGCGCTGCGCCGCATTCAGTCGTTCGGGGCTTGCAGAAGTACCGTCCATGCTTCCATCCTCGGGTCTAAGATGAATGCATCGTGCCTCGCCGTGGTTCGATCCGCGCTAGCCAAGAACGCCAACCTGTTGACCGGACGCGCCAATCCGCATGAAGGAACCGACCTCCCTTGCCAGCTGGACCCGCGCCTTGCGCAAACAACTCGACGCGCTGGGGCTGGACAGCTTTGCCTTGTGCCAACGGGCCGGGCTCGACCCGAGCCTGATGGACGACCCCAACGCGCGCTATCCGCTGTCCGGCACCACGCGTTTATGGGCGCTTGCCGTCGAGGCCAGCGGCGACCCGGCGCTGGGCTTGCGCGTGTCGCGTTTTGTCAGCCCGACCACTTTCCACGCGCTCGGGTACGCGCTGGTAGCCAGCGGCAGTTTGCGCGAGGTGTTCGAGCGCATCGTGCGTTATCACCCGGTGGTCAGCGATGCGCTGGAACTGGAACTGAGCCGCCACGAAGACCGCTATCAATTCCGCCTGAAAATTCCCCCAGGCAACCCGGCGCCGGCCTTCGAAGCCATCGACGCCTTCGCCGCGATCTATGTGCGCACCTGCCGCAATCGACTCGGCCGTGATTACGCGCCGCTGGCGGTTTATCTGCGCCGCCCTGAACCGACCGATGCCCATCAATGGCACAAAGTCTTTCGCGCATCTGTGCATTTCGGCTGCGCCGAGGATCGCCTGGAATTCGCCCTCGCCGACTTCGATAGCCACCTCGACGACGCCAACCCGGAACTGGCCGAACACAACGAAGCGGTGCTCAAACGCACCCTCGCCCAGCTCAAGCCGCTGACCTGGGAACGCAAAGTGCGCGATGCCATTGAAGAACAATTACCCGAAGGCGAACCGAGCGCCGAACGCATCGCCCAGGCCTTGCACCTGAGCCTGCGCAGCCTGCAACGGCATCTGGCGGATGAAGGTTGCCGCTTCGACACCTTGCTCAACGAAAGCCGCGAAAACCTCGCGCTGCTGCACCTGCGCGACCCGCAATGCTCGTTGAGTGAGGTGAGTTATCTGCTGGGATTCGCCGACACCAGCAGCTTCAGCCGCGCGTTCAAGCGCTGGACGGGTATGACGCCGGGGCAGTTTCGCGATGGGTTGCGTTGAGTAACTCGGCATTTGCCGTGCATCGACTGGCCTCTTCGCGAGCAAGCCCGCTCCCATATTTGAAATGCATTCCCCTGTGGGAGCGGGCTTGCTCGCGAAGGCGTCCTTCAAATCACCAAAAAGCCCAGCTCGAACACGGTGCCGTCAGCATCACTCCTCACCCGCACCTGCCCGCCATGCAACTGCATGATCGACTGCACAATCGCCAGTCCCAACCCACCCGAATCCCCCGGTTCAGCACGCGAAGGATCGACGCGATAAAAGCGGTCGAACAGTTTGCCAAGATGCTCAGGCGCGATGACCGGGCCGTGGTTGTGCACTTGCAGCCAGCACCTATCCGGTTCGTCGCGGCGTTGCAGGCTGATCAGGGTGCCGGGGTCGGCATGGCGGACAGCGTTGGCCAGCAGGTTGCCGAGGGCGCGTTGCAGCAGTTGCTGGTCGGCGAGCAATTTGCCGTGCATGCGGTTTTGCAGCTGAAGTTCGCGATCATCGGCCAGGGCTTCGAAGTAATCGCAGAGCTCGTCGCCAACGTTGCGCAAGTCCAGTGGTTGCAGATTGAGCGCGCGTTCGGCCTGTTCGGCGCGGGCGAGGAACATCAGGTTCTCGGCCATGCGCTTGAGCCGTTCGAACTCTTCCATGTTCGAGGCCAGCACTTCCTGATATTCAGCCGTGCTGCGCGGGTGGTTGAGGGCCTGGCCGTTGCTCGCGAGCAAGGTGTGCAGCGGCGTGCGGATTTCATGGGCGAGGTCGGCAGAGAATTGCGACAGGCGCTGCACGCTGTCGTCCAGCCGCACGAGCATGGCGTTGAGCGCGTGCACCGGTTCGCGCAACTCGGTCGGCGTGCCGTCAACCGGCAGGCGTCGATCAAGGCTGCGCAGATCGATACTGCGTACGGCCTCGCTCAACTGATGCAACGGTTGCAGTCCCCGACGCAGCAACAACAGGCCCAGCGCAAAAGCGAGCAACGCGCCGAGGCCGACGGACAAATACAGGCGCAGGCGATAAATGCCGAGCATCTGCTCGCGCTCGCTGAGCACCTTGCCGGCAATCACGGTCAGGGTTTCACCGTTGGGGCCTAGCGCCTGGCCGGACAGCAAGGCCAGTTCGGCACCGTCGTGCGCCTGCCAGGTGAGCACGTCGCGGCGCTGCGGCATTTGCTCTCGCGGTAATGCATTGAGCGCAGGCAACTCACGCTGGCGCGGGTTGATCGCGATCACGCTGGAACCGTCAGCCCGGCGCACCAGCAGCAGGCTGTCGAGATTGCCGAGCATGTTTTGGTACAGCCGTGGTCGTGCCTGCAAGGCGTCGAGGCTGTCGCTGTCGGCGAGCAAGGCGCGCACTTGCTCGAGACGACCAAGCAGGGCCATGTCGTCCCGAAAGGCCAATTCCGAGGCCAGCGAGCGGTAGAGAAAAACGCCGATTGCGCTCAGCACCAGCGCGCAGACTACGGCGAACGCCAGTGCCAGACGCCAGGCGATCGATTTACTCCACATCGTCCGGCGCTTCCAGTTGATAACCGACGCCGCGCACGGTGTGGATAAGTTTCGGCATGTACGGATCGTCGACCTTGGCGCGCAAACGCCGGACGGCGACCTCGACCATGTTGGTGTCGCTGTCGAAATTCAGGTTCCACACCTGCGAAGCGATCAGCGTGCGCGAAAGCACTTCGCCCTGGCGGCTGGCGAGCAATTGCAGCAGGGCGAATTCCTTGTTGGTCAGGGCGATGCGCTGGCCACCGCGACTGACGCGGCGGCGCAGCACGTCGATTTCCAGATCGGCGATGCTGTACGACTCGGCTTCGCGCATCGGCCCGCGTCGCAGCAGTGTGCGCACCCGCGCGAGCAGTTCGGCGAAGGCGAAAGGTTTGAGCAGATAATCATCGGCGCCCAGCTCAAGACCACGGACGCGGTCTTCGATGGCGTCCTTGGCGGTGAGAAACAGCACCGGCGTGGCGCCGCGCTGGCGGATCAGTTGCAGCAATTGCCAACCATTGAGGCCCGGCAGCATCACATCGAGGATGATCAGGTCGTATTCCTGCTGCTCGATGAAATAGCGGCCATCGAGGCCATTGAGCGCCACATCCACGGCATAACCCGACTCGCCCAGGCCCTTGGCGAGGAAGTTGGCGGTTTTGGCTTCATCTTCTACGACCAGCAAACGCATGGCACACCTCGATTGATCAGGTACACAGGCTAGGCGTGTTCGGCGCCGTTGCCCATTACAAACTTGTAATCCGCCTGACGGGGTTCTGACGAAGTGCGCCGGTTAAGGTGCAGACCTTCCCAAACGGAGCCTGCACATGACCGTCAAATACCTTGTCGCCAGCCTGATCATCGGCCTCAGCGGCGCCGCGAGCGCCACGCCAGAACTGCCGCGCCACGCCGATCTCGACCTGAAAACCGCTCGCTGGCTGGCCGACAAAGCGATGAGCAGTTGCACCGGCACAGTGTCGGTGCTCGACCGTGGCGGCAATCTGCTGGTGACGTTGCGTGGTGACGGCGTCGGCCCGCACAACACCGCCGCCAGTCAGCGCAAGGCCTACACCGCGCTCTCGACCAAGACGCCGACGCGGCTGTTCGCCGAGCGCGCCCGCAGCAACCCGGAAACCGCCAACCTCAACACACTCGATGAATTGCTGTTGCTCGGCGGCGGCATTCCGCTGTTCGCCGGCAGCGAACTGGTCGGCGCCATGGGCGTGGCCGGCTCCGGCGGCGGTGAGCAAGACGAAAATTGCGCTCGCGCCGCCGCCGACAAAGCCGGCCTGACCACCACCCGTTCCACTAAGGAGATCCAACCATGACCACCTTGCGCATGACCCTTGCAGCCCTCGGCCTGAGCGCTGTTTCAAGCTTGGCACTGGCCGCTGGCAACCCGCTGAGCGTGCACGTGCTCAACCTGGAAAACGGCCTGCCGTCACCGGGCATCAACGTCACCCTGGAAAAACACGTCGGTGAAAACTGGCAGCCACTGGCCCAGGGCACCACCAACGAACAGGGGCGAATCGCCGAACTGTTCCCGGCCAAACAGACTTTTGAAGCCGGTGAATACCGCGTGGTGTTCAAGACCGGTGAGTACTACCAGAAGATCAAGCACGAGACGTTCTTCCCGGAAATTCCGGTGATCTTTCAGGTCAAGCAGACCGATCAGCATTACCACATCCCGCTGCTGCTGAGCCCGTACGGTTTCTCGACCTATCGCGGTTCTTGATCTCTACGCCAATCAAATGTGGGGGCTTGCTCGCGAAGGCGCAGTGTCAGTCGACGGATGCGTTTACAGGCACACCGCTTTCGCGAGCAAGCCCGATCCCGCAGTTGATGTGAAGCGTTAGTCAAATCGTGGTCAGTGCACGCAATCGCGCGGCATCGAGGATTTCGATCTCGCCGTACGCCAAACCAATAATCCCCTGCCCCTGCAGATCCTTGAGGATCTGGTTGGTGGTCTGCCGCGACAGCGACAACATTGCGGCCAGTTGCTCTTGCGGCAGTTGCAGCACCCGGCGTGGTGCGTCGAGTTCGCCATAGCCTTCGGCGATCATCAGCAAGCGATGGGCCAGACGCGCCGGGGCCGGCAGCAAGCTCAGCTGTTCGAGATTAATAAAGGCCAGGCGCAACTTGTGGCTCATCAGCAACGCCAGATGCCGCCAATACTGCGGCTGTTCGTCGAGCAATTTGAGCAACGCCGCCTGCGCAATATTCAGCAAGGTACACGGCCCGACCGCATAGGCGTCATGGGTACGTGGCTGACCGTCGAACAGGCAGATTTCGCCGAACCAGTGCGGCGCCTCCACCAGGCTCAACAACGCTTCCTTGCCCTGCTCGCTCACCGCGCCAATGCGCACGGCGCCATCGAGCACCGCGTACAGACCGCACGGCGCATCGCCGCGCTGGAACAGCCGTTGCCCCGCCGTCAGCCGCCGCTCCCGGGCCAGCGCCAGCAGGCTATCCTGAAAAGATCCAGGCAGATGACTGAACCACTGGCCGCTGAGCAACCGTGCACGAATTTGCATAACCACTCCTGGAGTGTCGCCTGCCCGACAGAGCGAACGCGGATCCCGAGGGATGATGCATCCAACCCCACTGGAGGAACAACAATGAAAAGCCTCGTCGACCACCTCAGTCAATACGCCGCCTACCACCGCGACCCGCGCAACATCGCCAGCCACTTTATCGGCATTCCGCTGATCGTGGTGGCGGTGGCTGTGCTGCTGTCACGGCCGCAATGGGCGCTGAGCGGGCTGTGGATATCTCCGGCGGTTGTGGTGGCGCTGGCCTCGGCGTGGTTTTACCTGCGTCTGGAGGTGAAGCTTGGCGTGTTGATGACAGTACTGATGGGGCTGTCGGTGTGGGCCGGGCATGCGCTGGCGCAGCAGAGCACCCTGGTCTGGCTGAGCAGCGGCCTGGCGATGTTCGTGATCGGCTGGGTGATCCAGTTTGTCGGGCATCACTATGAAGGGCGCAAACCGGCATTTGTCGATGACATCAGCGGGCTGATTGTCGGGCCGCTGTTTGTCGTCGCCGAGTTGGCGTTTTTGCTGGGGATGCGGCAGGAATTGAAACAAGAGATCGAGTTGCGGGCGGGGGTGGTGCGGGTCAATCCGAATCGCAAAGCGGCGGCTTAGGCCGCTTGAAAGATCGCAGCCTGCGGCAGTTCCTACAGTGGGTTTGGTCGATCACGAAATGTGTGACCAACCGAAACCCCTGTAGGAGCTGCCGCAGGCTGCGATCTTTTGATCTTAGAGGCTGGCGACTTTCTGCCAGACCTTCGGCTTGAAGAACAGGGTTTCACCCTTGGCCAACCCGATCAGGCTGTCGTGATCCTTCACCACTTCAGCCTCGATCAGATCCGTCTGCCCTTCAACCTTCAGCGTCACTCGGGTAGTCGCGCCCAACGGCCGGATATCACGCACCTCTGCCGCGTGGTGATCTTCCAGCTCATGCCTGGATAACGACACTTCGTGCGGGCGGAACAGCACGTGGTTGTCGTCGCTCAGCAGCAAGCGATTCGAGTCGCCGAGGAAGTGATAGACGAAATCGCTGGCCGGGTTTTCGTAGACGTCGCCCGGTGAGCCGATCTGCTCGATCACGCCTTTGTTCATCACCACGATACGGTCGGCGACTTCCATCGCTTCTTCCTGGTCGTGGGTCACAAACACCGAAGTCAGGTTGATGTCTTCGTGCAGCCGCGCCAGCCAGCGCCGCAGTTCCTTGCGCACCTTGGCATCGAGGGCGCCGAACGGTTCATCCAGCAGCAGCACTTTCGGCTCCACCGCCAAAGCACGGGCCAAAGCGATACGCTGACGCTGACCACCGGACAACTGCTCCGGGTAGCGATCCGACAACCAGTCCAGTTGCACCATGTTCAGCAGTTCGTGAACCTTGCTGGCGATCTGGCTTTCGCTCGGGCGCTGGTTTTTCGGTTTCATGCGCAGGCCGAACGCGACGTTGTCGAACACTGTCATGTGGCGGAACAAGGCGTAATGCTGGAACACGAAACCGACGTTACGATCACGCACATCGTGGCCGGAAACGTCTTCGCCGTGAAAAACGATGTTGCCCTGATCCGGGGTTTCCAGACCGGCAATAATGCGCAGCAAGGTGGTTTTGCCGCAGCCCGACGGACCAAGCAGCGCGACCAGCTCACCGCTGTGGATATCCAGGCTGATGTTGTCCAGCGCCTTGAACGCGTTGAAATTCTTGCTGACGTTACGCACTTCGATCGACATGAATTATTCCTCCGCGGCGCTGGCGCGCAGGCGGTTGATACGGTTTTCGTTGTAGAGGATCTCGACGTGCAGCGGCAAGGTGTTGGTCACCCCGCGAATGTGCCCGGACACCACCGACACCGCACCGAACTCACCCATGGCCCGCGCGGTACACAACACCACGCCATAAATCAGGCCCCACTTGATGTTCGGCACGGTGACGTGCCAGAACATCTGCCAGCCATTGGCGCCGAGCAGGCGCGCCGCTTCTTCTTCCTGCGTGCCTTGTTCCTGCATCAGCGGAATCAGCTCGCGGGCCACAAATGGCACGGTGACGAAAATCGTCGCCAGCACAATGCCCGGCAGGGCGAAGACGATCTGGATGTCGTGATCCTGCAGCCACGGCCCGAACAGACCCTGAGCGCCGAACATCAGCACGTAGACCAGACCGGCGATCACTGGCGACACCGAAAACGGCAGGTCGATCAGTGTCACCAGCATGCTCTTGCCGCGGAACGAGTATTTACTCACGCACCACGCGGCGCTGACGCCGAACACCAGGTTAAGCGGCACCGATATCAGCACTGCAAACACGGTGAGTTTCAACGCCGAAAGCGCGTCCGGTTCAAAAATCGCGGTGAAAAATGCACCAAGGCCATTCTTCAAACCCTGCGATACCACAATGAACAACGGCAGCAGCAGAAACAGGAAAAAGATCAGCCAGCCAAGACCGATCAGGACTCTGCGCGAAGTCGCACTGCCACGCCGCGCAGCGTTGGCCGCAGAGGCAGCCGCAATAGACGATTGGGACATGTTCGCGCCTCCTTATGGGGTTTCGATGCGCCGCTGCAGCAAGTTGATCAGCAGCAACAGGACAAAGGAAACCACCAGCATCAACACGCCGATGGCCGTGGCGCCGGTGTAATCGTACTGGTCGAGCTTGACCATGATCAGCAGCGGCAGGATCTCGGTTTTCATCGGCATGTTGCCGGCGATGAAAATCACCGAACCGTACTCGCCGACGCCACGCGCGAACGCCAGAGCAAAACCGGTCAGCCAGGCGGGCAGCAGTGCCGGAACCAGAATGTGGCGAAATACTTGCCATGGCTTCGCACCCAGGCACGCCGCCGCTTCTTCGACTTCACGGGGAATGTCGGCCAGCACCGGTTGCACCGTGCGCACCACGAACGGCAGTGTGACGAAGGTCAGCGCCAAAGTGATGCCCAGCGGGGTATAGGCGATCTTGAAACCCAGGTCAGCGGCAAACTGCCCGACCAGTCCGGCCGGGGCGTACAGCGCAGTCAGTGCGATACCGGCCACGGCGGTGGGCAGCGCGAACGGAAGATCGATCATCGCGTCGATGACCTTGCGCCCCGGGAAGGTGTAGCGCACCAGCACCCAGGCCAGCAGCGTGCCGATGATGCCGTTGATGATCGCCGCGCACAGCGCGGTGCCGAAGCTCAGCTTCAACGCCGCCAGCACCCGCGGTGCGGAAATGATCGTCCAGAACTGATCCCAGGTCAGCTGGGCGGCGTGGACGAACATCGCCGCCAGCGGGATAAGCACAATCAGGCTGAGGTACACCAAGGTGTAACCCAGCGTCAGCCCGAAGCCGGGTATGACGGGGGAGATACGACGCGACATAAAAGTCCCTGGTTGAAAACGCATCAATGTGGGAGCGGGCTTGCTCGCGAATGGGGGTATTCATTCAACATTTACGTCGCCTGACATACCGTCTTCGCGAGCAAGCCCGCTCCCACATGGTTTCGTGCCTGAGCTTCAGGCCCGTTATGGGTCAGATTACTGCGCCTGATAAATCTGGTCGAACACGCCGCCGTCGTTGAAGAATTTCGGCTGCGCGGATTTCCAGCCGCCGAAGTCCTTGTCGATGGTCACCAGTTCCAGTTTCGGAAACTGCTGGGCGTACTTGGCCGCTACGTCCTTGTCACGAGGTCGGTAGAAATTTTTCGCGGCGATTTCCTGGCCGGCCGGGCTGTACAGGTGCTTGAGGTAGGCCTCGGCGATCTGCGCGTTGCCTTTCTTCTCGGCATTCTTGTCGACCACCGCCACGGGTGGTTCGGCAAGAATCGACAGCGACGGCACGACGATGTCGAACTTGTCTGCGCCGCCGTCTTCTTTCAGCGCCAGGAACGCTTCGTTTTCCCAAGCCAGCAACACGTCGCCCTGGCCGTTGTTGACGAAGGTAATGGTCGAACCACGGGCGCCGGTGTCGAGGATCGGCACATGCTTGAACAGGGTTTGCACATATTCCTTGGCCTTGGCTTCATCACCGCCGTTGGCTTTCAGGCCATAGGCCCACGCGGCGAGGAAGTTCCAGCGCGCACCGCCCGACGTTTTCGGGTTCGGCGTGATCACCGAGACGTCGTTCTTGACCAGATCGCCCCAGTCCTTGATGCCTTTCGGGTTGCCCTTGCGCACCAGGAACACGATGGTCGAGGTGTAAGGCGTGCTCGCTTGCGGCAGGCGCGTCTGCCAGTCGGCGGGCAGGCTCTTGCCGAGCTTGGCGATTTCGTCGATGTCACCAGCCAGCGCCAGGGTCACCACGTCAGCACGCAGACCGTCGATGACCGCACGACCCTGCTTGCCCGAACCGCCATGGGATTGCTGGATTTTCACCGTGTCGCCGGCATGATCTTTCTGCCAGAACTTGATGAATTCGGCGTTGTATTCCTGATACAGCTCGCGCGTCGGGTCATACGACACGTTGAGCAGTTCGTAATCCTTGGCAACGGCGGAACCGGCAAACACGGCACTGACCAGCGCGGCCAAAGCGTAACGGCGAATCGACGACATGGTGAAAGCTCCTGGAATTCCTGGTGGTGGCTTTTTCTTATGTATTTCGGAAATTGTGGTGCCGTTTAAAAGATCGCAGCCTTCGGCAGCTCCTACACACACAGCCCCCTGCAGGCGCCGCCGAAGGCTCGGGCCGCGATCGAACGATCTTTTGATTTCAGCCCGGCTGCTTACCGGGCTGCTGCAAGCGGAATTTCTCCTTGCGTTCGATCTGCACGACCTGGGCGTTATGCACAGTGATCTCCACCGCGCCAAACCGCAGATCGCGCAGCGCGCTCTGGATTTCACGCAAGATGGTGCTTTCGTCCTGACCGTCAACGCTGCGAAGGGATGCGCTCATGGTGCTGCTCCTTTGAAGGGGATTTGCCTGGCAGTGGGCGGCACTGCGTTCGGCGTGGGAGCAATATAAGAGAGGCATGGATATTCTTAAAAAGACTATTTAAGAATGTTTATATAACCAGAATTGTTTACCTGCCTTCACAAGGGGTTGCAGCCTCTAAAAGCAAAAGATCGCAGCCCTCGGCAGCTCTACACCGATCCATGTAGGAGCTGCCGAAGGCTGCGATCTTTTGATCCTTCACTCAATCACAGGCGCTCTTGCCCAATCGATATCCTGCGCAGGCAACGGCCGCCCAAACCAATACCCCTGCCCCAGATCACACGCGTGCTCCAGCAAAAACGCCGCCTGCTCAACCTGCTCGATCCCTTCAGCATGCACCTGCATGCCCATGCTCCGCGCCAGCGCGATGATCACCCGGACGATCGCCACGTCATCCTCATCCCACGGCAAACCTGCGACGAAGCCCTGATCGATCTTGAGTTTCTGCACCGGCAGCCGCTTGAGCCGCAGCAGCGAGGAATAACCGGTGCCGAAATCATCAATGGCCAGGCGCACACCCAATTCACGCAAACGATGCATCTGCTCCAGCGCCACCTCCGGATCGTCCATCACCGCGCTTTCGGTGACTTCCAGTTCCAGATACGCCGGATCCAGCCCCGTGTCGTGCAGCACCTGCGCCACCTGCTGATAAAGCTCACGCCGGGCAAACAGCCGCGACGAAACATTCACCGCGACGAACGCCAGCACCACACCGCTCTGCTGCCATTGGCACATCTGCCGGCAGGCCTGCTGCATCACCCAGGCATCAATGTCGGCGATCAGCCCAGTGCGCTCGGCAATCGGAATGAATTCTGCCGGCGACACCAGCCCGCGCTGCGGATGTTGCCAGCGCACCAGTGCTTCGACGCCGATCAGACGGCTGCTTTGCAGGTCATGCACTGGTTGGTAATAGACGCGCAGTTCCTCTTGCTCCAGTGCGCGGCGCAGTTCGAAGGCGATTTCGACCCGTTGCTGGGCGTGGGCGGTCAGCTCTTCGGTATACAGCGCGTAGCCATTGCGCCCGCTGCTTTTGGCCTTGAACAGCGCGCTGTCGGCATTGCGCAACAACTGCTCGGCGCTCAAGGCATCGCTGGGGAACAGACTGATGCCGATGCTGGCATTGATGAACAGTTGATTGCCGTCAATCAGCATCGGCTCCTTTAACGCGTCCAGCATCCGTTGCGCCAATGCCGCCGCCTGCGCAGGCTGTGGACAACTTTCCGCGAGCACCGCGAACTCGTCGCCACCCAACCGCGCCAGGGTGATGCCGGAACCGAACAGTTCCTGCAAACGCGTCGCCACCGCTTTGAGCAATCGGTCACCGACGTTATGCCCGAGACTGTCATTGATCATCTTGAAGTGATCCAGATCGAGCATCAGCAGCGCACAGCCACGCTTGTGCGTTTGCGCCGACGCCAGCGCCTGCTCGGCGCGGTCGCTGAACAGCAGACGATTGGGCAGATCGGTCAACGGATCGTGATGGGCCAGGTGTTTGAGCTCGGACTCGGAATCCTTGATCGCACTGATATCGGAGAACACCGCCACGTAGTGACTGAGCCGACCGAAATCATCGTGAATCGCCCGGATGGTTTGCCACTGTGGATAAATCTCGCCGGTCTTGCGTCGGTTCCAGATCTCCCCGCTCCACTCACCTTCGGCTTGAAGAGTGGCAAACATCGCCTGATAAAAGCCCGACGGATGGTGGCCGGACTTGAACAGGCTGGGCTGCTGGCCGATCACCTCGTCGCGCCGATAACCGGTGATCTCAATAAAGGCGCGATTGACGTGCACGATCAGGCCCCGATGATCGGTAACCAGCACACCTTCGCGGGTGCAGTCGAACACGGCGGCCGCCTGACGCAGGCGCTCACGGTCGCTATGGCGCTCGCGCAGACGCGCACCAATGCCGAGAAACCGGCAAAGACGCGCCCGCGCGAGAAAAATCAGCCCGGCGCTGACCGCCGCCAGCAGATAACCGTTGATCAGTTGCCAACGGGCCAGCTCAGCGGAGTCATCGAAGAATTTGCTTAATAAATGATCAGAAACCCGCAGCCATACGGCGGCCAGTACGAGGTAGAGCAGCGCTGCACGCAGGGCATCGCGGTAAGTCGCAGACATTCGGTCGTCCATGTCCCTACAAAAAGGTTGGAATTATAGGTGAAGAAACATTCAGCGACTTCTTATCTGAAAGGCCGACTGGTTTTATCTGTGTGCTTGGTGATAATGCAACGGCTGTTTTTATCTTTATCGAGGGCCCTATAGCCTATGTGGTACGAAGGTTTTCTTGGCTTGTCGGCCTGGTCACTGGTCGCGGTCACCCTGCTGATGACCCATGTGACTATTATTGCCGTCACGGTCTATCTGCACCGATACTCGGCCCACCGCTCGCTCGAGCTGAATGCGGGTCTCAAGCACTTTTTCCGTTTCTGGCTGTGGCTGACCACGGCACAGAACACCCGCGAGTGGACTGCCATCCACCGCAAACACCACGCCAAATGCGAAACCGAAGATGACCCGCACAGCCCGGTGATCAAGGGTCTGTCCACGGTGCTGCGCACCGGTGCCGAGCTGTACCGCAGCGAAGCGCAGAACCCGGAAACCCTGCGCATCTACGGCAAGAACTGCCCCGAAGACTGGATCGAACGCAACGTCTACAGCCGCTACCCACTGCTGGGCGTAGCAATCATGGGCGTCATCGACCTGCTGCTGTTCGGCACCATCGGCATCACTATCTGGGCCATCCAGATGATGTGGATTCCGGTGTGGGCTGCGGGGGTTATCAATGGTCTGGGCCATGCTGTCGGCTATCGCAATTTCGAATGCCGTGACGCGGCGACCAATCTGGTGCCGTGGGGCATCCTGATCGGCGGCGAAGAACTGCACAACAACCATCACACCTACCCCAACTCGGCCAAGCTGTCGGTGAAGAAATGGGAATTCGACCTCGGCTGGGCGTGGATCAAGGTCTTCTGCTTCCTGCGTCTGGCCAAGGTGCAGCGAGTCGCACCGATCGCCCACCGCGTCGAAGGCAAGGGCAGCCTGGATATGGACACCGCCATGGCGATCCTCAACAACCGGTTCCAGATCATGGCCCAGTACCGCAAATTGGTGATCGGCCCGCTGGTCAAGCAAGAGCTGGCCAAGGTCGATCATTCGGTGCGCCACCAGTTCCACCGGGCCAAACGCCTGCTGTCGCGGGAAACCAGCCTGCTGGAAGACCGTCATCACCTGCGCATCCAGACCATGCTCGAACACAGCCAGGCGCTGAAAGTCATTTACGAGAAACGTTTGGCTCTGCAGCAGATCTGGGTCAAGACCAGCTCCAATGGCCACGACATGCTCGCCGCCATCAAGGAATGGATTCACGAGGCGGAGGCCAGTGGCATCCAGTCGTTGCGTGACTTTGCCGATCAGCTGAAAACCTACTCGCTGCGTCCTGCGGCTGTCTGACCCGGCATTGGCTGCGATCTTCTGATTCTGGATCAAAAGATCGCAGCCTCGTTGCCTGCATCAGCTCCTGCACCTCGCCGCCTGGCGGGACTCGGTAGTGGCCGGGAACTTCGCCGAAAATCCTCTATCTCAATGACACTTCGCCATCCCGGCGGGCTGTCCTGTGGCCGTTGTCGACATTGCGACGCGCCCTTTGAGATTTGTGCCGATGGTCAACAACAACCAGAAAGACACATCCTTCACCCAATGGCCCGAGGCCGCGCAAACGCTGATGGCGCTGATGCATGCGCAAGGCGAAGTGGCGCGCCTGAGCGAGCGCGAACAGCTGATCAGTTCGCTGCTGGTCAGCGTCAATGCCGTGCTCTGGGCCTTCAACTGGGAAACCCGACAGGTGCTGTACGTCAGTCCGGCCTATGAACGGATTTTCGGCCGTTCCGCCGCGCTGTTGCTCGCTGACTACAACCAGTGGCGTGACAGTATTTACCCAGATGATCTGGAGTACGCCGAACAGAGCCTCGCCGAAGTTCTGCACCAAGGTGCGGTGGAAGATCGCGAATACCGCATCATCGCTGCTGACGGCCAGGTACGCTGGCTCAGCGACAAATGTTTTATCAATCGGCAGGACGAGCCTGGGCAACCGGTGATCATCGTCGGCATCGCCGAAGACATCACCGACAAGAAGCACATGGAAACCGAGCTGCAGCGCTTGGCCACCACCGATGTGCTGACGCAAAGCAGCAACCGCCGCCACTTCTTCGAATGCGCCCATCGCGAGTTCGCCGAGGCGCGCCGGCAAGGCACGCCGCTGGCCTTCCTGCTGCTGGACATCGATGACTTCAAAGTGATCAACGACAGCTACGGCCACCCTGAAGGCGACAACGTGCTGCAACGGATTGCTGAGTGCGGCCGCGGCTCATTGCGCCGTGGCGACCTGTTCGGGCGGATTGGCGGTGAGGAGTTCGCGGCGGTGTTCCCCGGCTGTGCGCCCGAGATGGCCGTGCAGGTGGCGGAACGATTGCAGCAGGAGATCCAGCGACTGCGCTTCAACCACGACGGTCAGCCGTTCAGCATCACCGTGAGCCAGGGCCTGACCAACCTCACGGACGAAGACAAGAGCCTCGACAGCCTGTTCGCCCGGGCGGACGCGGCGATGTACGAGGCGAAGCGGCAGGGCAAGAACCGGATTATTGCGGCCTGAGCACACCGTTCAGTCATATGAATATTCGAAGTGGGAGCGGGCTTGCTCGCGAAAGCGTCGTGTCCGTCAAGTGTTGTATGCACTGACATGACGCCTTCGCGAGCAAGCCCGCTCCCACAGTTTGAAATGCGGAATCGGGTTATTTGCGCATCCGAATCAATTCCGGCAAGCCGATCTTGAGCAAACGCGCCGTCCGGCTCTTCGCCAGCTCCTCGACGCCTTCGTGCTCGGTCAGCCGGGCCATCTGCGCCGCCATGTTCATCACCAGCGCCTCGCGGGAATACACGCCGCCGCCCAGCTGATAGACCGAAGCAATCAACTCGCGCAACTCCAGCGGCAGTCGCCAGCGAGTGCGCAATGCCGAGCCATAAGAAGCGCCATACTTCGCCAACGCTTCACCGACCTCTTCCAACTCGTCCAGCTCGCCGCCGGCCTGCTGCCATTCCTGCAAACAGCGCAGCAGCGCAAGATCACCGAGCCGATGCAGCATACCCGCGCAATAGCAGCGCTCCTGATCGAGATCGAGCAAGCGCGCCAGCGTACGCGCATATTCCGCAGTATGCAGAGAAAGCCCCCAATAACGCTCTGCGTAGTCCGCCAGGCATGGATCGCTGAGCCGCGCGCTGCGTTTGAGCGCCAGCCCGAGAATCAGGTTCATGCTCTGCCCGGTGCCGAGTCGATGCAGCGCCTGAGCCAGGGTCTGCACCGGCGCGCCGTAGTGTTGCGCGGCACTGTTGGCGGCTGCGATCAGCACGGCGGTAATCTGCGGATCGGTGCGCACCTCTTCCTCCAGCAGCTTGAGGTCCAGCCCCTCGGGATTGAGGCTGCGCTTGACCGCCACTTGCACATCGGTCATCAGCGGCGCGCCATCAGCCTGCTCGCGACGCCGCTCAAGGAACACCGACAGGGTCATGCCCGGCGCCAATGCCGGCACTTCGCAAACCACCGCTTCGCCAGCATTGAGCAGCAAACCTTGCAAACGCTCGGTCAGGCCTTCCATGTTCAACGGTTTGGTCAGGTACGCCGTCGGCGCCAGCGGAATCGCTTCGCGCACGCTGGCGCTGTCGTTGCGGCTGCTCATCAAAATGAACGGCAGCGGCGGATTACGTTTGCGCTGACGCACGCTGCGCAGCACATTCAAGCCATCGACGCCGGGCAACTCCCAATCGACGATGGCCAGGTCATAGGGCACCTCGCCAAGCAACGACAACGCTTGTTGGCCATCGGCACACAGATCCAGCCGCGCATCGCAGCGCACGTTGAGCAGCACTTGTTTGAGCAGGTCGCGGGACCACGGATCGGCCTCGGCAATCAGCACCCGGGGTACGGCGGGTAAATCAACGGCAGTCATGCGCGCTCTCCTTGCAATGCCTGAACCTTAGCCAATGCTGGCGATTCGATACAGCGCAAACACGTCCGATGTGTTTCTACAGCCATAAAAAAACCCGCCGAAGCGGGTTTTTGTCGAGCAGGTCACAGCAATGGATCAGAGTTCAGAGAAGCACTCTTCGATGATCGCCAGACCTTTGTCCAGTTGCTCGTCCGGCGAAGTCAGCGGCACCAGCACACGCAGCACGTTACCGTAAGTGCCGCAGGACAAAAGGATAAGGCCCTTGTCACGCGCCTTGGCCACCACAGCGGCTACAGCGGTCGGGTTTGGCTTGTGGCTGTCACCGTTTTCGAACAGCTCGAGCGCGATCATCGCGCCCAACGCACGCACTTCGCCGATCACCGGGTACTTGGCCTGAATCGCCTTCAGGCCAGTGACCAGACGCTCACCGACAGCCTTGCAGCGGTCCAGCAGTTGCTCTTCCTCAAACACTTCCATTACCGCCAGCGCAGCGGCGCAAGCGATCGGGCTACCGGCGTAGGTGCCGCCCAGGCCGCCCGGAGCAATGGCGTCCATGTATTCGGCCTTGCCGCAGACGCCGGCCAGCGGGAAACCGCCAGCGATGGATTTGGCGAAAGTGGTCAGGTCGGCGGCAACGCCCATCTGTTCCATGGCGAAGAAGGTACCGGTACGGCCAGCGCCGGTCTGCACTTCGTCAGCGATCAGCAGGATGCCGTGCTGGTCGCACAGCGCGCGCAGGCGCTTCATGAATTCTTTCGGCGCGACGTAGAAACCACCTTCGCCCTGCACCGGCTCGATGATGATCGCAGCGATGTCTTTCGGCTCTGCGTCGTTCTTGAAGATGCGCTCGATGGAAGCGATCGAATCGTCGATGCTCACGCCGTGCAGTTCGTTCGGGTACAGCGCGCGGAAGATGCCGCCTGGCATCAGGCCCATGCCAGCCGAGTACGGCACGACTTTACCGGTCAGGCCCAGGGTCATCATGGTGCGACCGTGGTAGGCGCCGGTGAAAGCGATCACGCCAGCACGGCCAGTGGCGGCACGGGCGATCTTCACGGCGTTTTCCACCGCTTCGGAACCGGTGGTGACCAGCAGGGTTTTCTTGGCGAAATCACCCGGCACCTTGGCGTTGATTTTTTCGCACAGCTCAACGTACGGCTCGTAGGCCAGCACCTGGAAGCAGGTGTGGGTCAGCTTGTTCAGCTGTTCAGTCACGGCGGCAATGATTTTCGGGTGCACGTGGCCGGTGTTCAGTACAGCGATGCCGCCGGCGAAGTCGATGAACTCACGACCTTCAACGTCGGTCACGGTGGCGTTCTTGGCCGACTCGGCGAAGATCGGGTGAATCTGGCCAACACCACGAGGTACGGCATTGGTGCGGCGGGCCATCAGTTCAGCGTTAGTCTTGCTCATTACAGTCCTCATTCGCCGCTCATCGGGCGGCGCGGTTCAAGGATGAAGCGGGAGGAAGCGGCGGTGGCAGCATGCGATGATCGACTGCCACGGCGTTCCCGGCCGCGGAGAAAATGCAGGTTTCAAACGACGCAAAGGGACAGCGCTCTCGTGCCCTTTGCGTTTGCAGCGATCCCTTTCCCGGCTCAGATGCCCAGGCAGAGGTATTTGATTTCCAGGTAATCTTCGATGCCGTACTTGGAGCCTTCGCGGCCCAGACCCGAGGCCTTGATGCCGCCGAACGGCGCGACTTCGTTGGAGATCAGCCCGGTGTTGACGCCCACCATGCCGTATTCCAGCGCTTCGGCAACACGGAACACACGGCCGAGGTCGCGCGCATAGAAGTACGAGGCCAGACCGAACTCGGTGTCGTTGGACATCGCGATCACTTCGGCTTCGTCTTTGAAGCGGAACAGTGGCGCCAGCGGGCCGAAGGTTTCTTCCTTGGCCACCGCAGCGTTTTTCGGCACGTTGGTCAGAATGGTTGGCTCGAAGAAGTTGCCTTCCATCGCCTTTCCGCCAGCCAAAACGGTGGCGCCTTTACTCACGGCGTCAGCGATGTGCTCTTGCACCTTGGCTACGGCTTTTTCGTCGATCAGCGGGCCGGTGGTGGTGCCGTCTTCCAGACCGTTGCCGATCTTCAGTTTGGCCACTGCCACTTTCAGCTTTTCGGCGAACGCATCGTAGACCGCGTCCTGAATGTACAGACGGTTGGCGCAGACGCAGGTCTGGCCATTGTTGCGGTATTTGGAAATGATCGCGCCTTCAACGGCCTTATCCAGATCGGCGTCGTCGAACACGATGAACGGCGCGTTGCCGCCCAGTTCCAGCGAGACTTTCTTGATGTCCTTGGCGCATTCGGCCATCAACTGGCGACCGATTTCGGTCGAGCCGGTGAACGACAGCTTGCGCACGATCGGGTTGCTGGTCAGCTCGCTGCCGATGTCGCCGGCGCTGCCGGAAACGACGCTGAACACGCCCGCCGGAATGCCCGCACGCTGGGCCAGTTCGGCCAGGGCGAAAGCGGAAAACGGGGTTTGCGAAGCCGGCTTGAGCACCATGGTGCAACCGGCGGCCAGGGCTGGACCGGCCTTGCGGGTGATCATCGCCGCCGGGAAGTTCCACGGGGTGATCGCGGCGGTGACGCCGATCGGCTGCTTGATCACGATCAGGCGCTTGTCCGGCTGGTGGCCCGGAATCACGTCACCGTAGATGCGCTTGGCTTCTTCAGCGAACCACTCGATGAACGACGCAGCATAAACGATTTCGCCCTTGGCTTCGGCCAGCGGCTTGCCCTGCTCGAGGGTCATCAGGCGCGCAAGGTCGTCCTGGTTTTCGATCATCAGTTCGAACCAGCGACGCAGCTTGCCGGCACGCTCCTTGGCGGTCAGTGCACGCCAGGCCGGCAGCGCCTTGTCAGCGGCTTCGATGGCACGACGGGTTTCGGCAGCGCCCATTTTCGGCACGGTGCCGAGGATTTCGCCAGTGGCCGGGTTGTTGACCTTGATCGTCTGACCGTTGTCCGCATCGACCCAAGCGCCATCGATGAAGGCTTGCTGGCGGAACAACTGGGTGTCTTTAAGCTGCATGTCGGCTTTCCTTAACAGCACCGCGGCCTGCGCGGAGCAAATTATGATTGTAGAAAGGCGCCTCGCAAGGCTGCCGTCAGGGAAATCAGTGAGCGGAGTGTGGCGCATCTACAGTGCACGAGCGGGCGCACCTGCGCTGCAACATCCCGTCAACGAGCGTTTGAAATCTCAAACGGATCGTAGGTTCAAAGGGGGTAAAGGACAATAGGTCGTTCGAAAAAAAGAACAAAAATGCCGCTTTTCAGATCAACGCATCAAAAACCCTTGCCGCAGGCAAAACCATAGATCAACCCCGGCAAAGCGCCAAGCGAGGGTTTTGCAGGACGTTACCGCTTTAAGGAATGCAGCGATTTGCGCCGACACGCACACTGACAAAACCCGCCAAACCCGGCATGGACGCCCCGAGCCGACCTAGGTATGATGTCGCCCGCTGCACCAGTAGCTCAGCTGGATAGAGTACTGCCCTCCGAAGGCAGGGGTCGTGGGTTCGAATCCCGCCTGGTGCACCATGAATCAAATGAGAAAGCCCCGGACTATGATGGTCCGGGGCTTTTTTGTGGGCGATGACAAGATCGCTGGAACGCCGTCACTCCGTCGTCCAGTCAAACTCATCATATTCATCGTCGTCATCCCCCTCCTCCTCAGCTTCGTCAAACACCTCATCTTCTTCAACGAGGTCTTCTTCCGGCTGATTCAGCAGAAATTCCTTACGTGTCTCGGTTACTGCACGCCGCATTTGTTCGCCCTTCTCCGGGCAGTTGAGCAGTTGGGCGATGCGGTCGATTTTTGCTGCCACGGTGTCCTCCCAGCGCATTGGCAATGGCTTGATAGTGCGCGTTTTCGCGGGGCAATGCCAAATGCCTGGGGTATCAGGGCAGTCCGCCGCTCGGGAGCGGCGAACCTCAGCGGTGATAGCGTCGCACCGCACTGCTGTTGCGCAGCACATGGCCTTTGATTTTTTCCATCAATTCGGCACGGGTCAGGCCGGCGGGCAGGGCGTCCGGGGCGAGGTCGAGGGCGTAGATCTGGATGATGTAGTGGTGCGCGCTGTCACCCACTGGCGGGCATGGGCCCATGTAATGGGTGTTGCCTTTGCTATTGGTGCCGCCGACGCCTTCGAGCGCGGATTTGGCGCCGACACCGGCCGCGATCTGGTGGGTGGTGGGCTTGATGCCGTAATGAATCCAATGATCGACGCCCAGGCCTTTCTGCCCATCCGGGTCGTGCATGACGATGGCGTAGCTCTGGGTACCGGCCGGACCGGCGTTCCAGCTCAGCGCCGGCGACTGGTTCTTGCCGCCGCAACCAGGCGCGTCGCTGGCGGCGGCCGCAGTGAACAGGCGGTTGTCCGACACGCCCGGGATGCTCAGGGTGAAGCGCTCCTGGGCCTGTGCCGGGAACTGCACGCAAAGGGTCACGGCAATGGCCGCCAGCCATGGGTTGAGAGAGGTCAATCGGGTCATTCCGGGAGCACCTTGTGCAGTGAGGCCGTCGTCGGCCCGCAAACTATAGCTGTACCGTTCGTGCCTTGGCACTAGCAAATGGCTGAACCTCGCGCGGCGACCTCAACTCACATGAGAAATGCCTGCGAGGAAACCGAAGATGTCCCTGCACCGTGTCGCCCGCCTATCCGATGTCCCGCAAGACCATGGCCTGCAAGTCGAAATTGGTGACTGCAAGATTGTTCTGCTGCGGGCCAACGGAGAATTGCAGGCGTTTCAGGGGCTGTGTCCACACGCCGGTGCGCCGTTGGCCGAGGGTGCGTTGTGTCACGGCAGGTTGATCTGCCCCTGGCATAAAGCCGCTTACCGCGCCGAGGACGGCGGCCTGTGCGAGCCGCCATCGCTGGACAGTCTCAAGCGCTACCCGCTGGAGCTACGCGGCGATGATGTCTGGGTTGATGACCAGCCCCTGCCCGATCCGCACACCCCGCCCGCTGACGATCCAAGAACGTTCGTGGTGGTCGGCGCCGGGGCGGCGGGCACGGCTTGCGCGGCGGCGCTACGGGAGAAGGGTTTCGGCGGACGCATCGTGCTGGTCGATGGCGAACCGGATGCCGGCTATGACCGCACGGTGTTGAGCAAATTTGTGCTCGCGGGGGAAATGTCACCGAAAGAGGTCCCGCCCCTGCGCGATGAAGCCTTCTATCAAGCGCAGCGCATCGAGCGCGTGCAAGGTGAAGTCAGTTCACTCGACGCTCCAGGCAAAACCCTTCATCTGAACAATGGCGGCATCCTGCACTACGACGCTGCGGTACTCGCCACCGGTGGCGCGCCCAATTCGCTGAAACTGCCCGGCGCCGAACTGGCCAACGTCTTCGTCCTGCGCTCAAAAGCCCAGGCTGAACAGATCATCAACGCTGCACAACCGGGGCAGCGCGCAGTGATCATCGGCGACAGCTTCATCGCCCTCGAATGCGCGGCGGGGCTGCGCGAGTACGGCCTCGACGTCACCGTTCTGGCCCGCCACGCAGTCCCGTTTGCCAAGCAATTGGGTGATGCCGTGGGCAAGGCGATTCGCGCGTTGCACGAAGAGCACGGGGTGAAGTTCATCAGCGAGCACGAGGCTACTGAGATCTTTGGCGAAGACAAGGTCGAGGGCGTGCTGCTCGACAATGGTTTGCGTCTGGCGGCAGATCTGGTTCTCGTCGGCGTCGGCGTCCATCCGGCTACCGAGGCGTTCGGCTCACTGCCTAAGGAAGAAGACCTATCGTTGCGCGTGGATGACGGCATGCGCGTGACCGATGGCTTGTGGGCCATTGGCGATATCGCCACGTTCCCGCTGAGCGGCCAGCCAACCCGCATCGAACACTGGCGGCTGGCCCAGCAACACGCGCGCATCGCCGCTGCCAACATGCTTGGCGGCGAGGAGCATTATCTGGATGTGCCGTTCTTCTGGACCTACCACTTTGGCAAGAATTACGACTATCTCGGTCACGCGACAGAATGGGACGAAATCGAGTTCAGCGGCGAGCCGGAAAAGCCGCCATTCATTGGCCTGTTCGCGAAAAACGGTATCGTCGTTGCGGCGGTGGCTTGCGACAAACAGCGCGCCATGGCATTGCTGGCCGAGCGGATGAAGCAACCTTTACGAATGAAAGAAGCCTGGACGCTGATTCAGGCCTGACACCGGTGCTGTAGGAGCTGACGAGTGCAACGAGGCTGCGATCTCTTGATCTTGTTTTTACATAAGCAAAATCAAAAGATCGCAGCCTTCGGCAGCTCCTACACAGGCCGCGTGGAGATCAGGTCAGGCGTTTCACCGGCTCGCGACTGTCGTCTTCTTCGGCATGCAGAAAGATCACCCGCGGGTTTTCCAGTGGCGCCAGGGGCGCGGGGAGGGCTTGTTGCTGTACCGGCCAGAAGTGTGTTTCGACGTGGCTGATGTCGCCTTCGTGATCGTTGTGAATGGTCATTACCCCCGGCGCGCGCAGTTTCTGGAAACGCTCGTCGGACAGTTTGAAACTCTGGCTCAGACCTTCATCGCCAATCACCGGCGACGGCAGACGACGCTGGGCGAAACTGCGACTTTTGCGTTGTTGATAACGCGCCCACCCGATCAGGATCACCGCGTTGACCAGCGCGACCCACATATACACCTGCAGAGTGCCCAAGGCATCGAATGCCGAATTATCGATGCGCGGGCCGCCGGTGGTCTCGATCAATGGCCATAAGCCGCGCACCAGTAGCAACAGCAGGCCGACCCAGGCCAGCACCGTGAGGATGATGTCGATCACCAGCAGAAATGGCCGTTGGCGAGTGCGGATAATTTTCATTTGATGACTTCCTCCTGGTCGTCGCCCAGCGGGCGGATGCCCCGATCAGGACTGACCCAGCGCGCGCGTTTCTTGTGTTGGCTGAACAACACCTTGGGGAAACTGACCAACGTGGTCAGCAGACTGACGAGCCAGAACACCAACGGGTACCACACCACCCAGAACATGGTCTTGCCCAGGCCCGGCTCGTAGCGGCGATCGATGATGATGCTGACGCCGAACTGCACGAGGCACACGAACGCCAGCAGCAGGCCGGTGAAGGCCGGTGGCATCAAGTGATCGACAGCGATCGCATCGGGCATGACCATGAACTTGCCCATGCCCCAGAAAATCACCGACAACAGGAAGGTGAAGGCCCAACCGGTGGACAGGCAGTATTCGAACAGCAGCGGCCACAAGTAGCGATGGCGGTACTGCCAAATGCCGCGAATGTTCTTGAACAGCACTTCGGCGCCGCCCTGAGCCCAGCGCAGACGCTGCTTCCACAGGCCGCCGAGGGTCTCGGGCATGAGGATCCAGCACAGTGCGCGCGGTTCGTAGAAAATGCTCCAGTGATCGAGCTGCAGTTTCCAGCTGATGTCGATGTCTTCAGTGATCATGTCCGGGCTCCAGTAGCCAACCCGGTTCAGTGCAGTGCGGCGGAACGCGACGATCACACCGGAAACGGTAAAGATGCGTCCGAACACCCGCTGAGTGCGTTTGATCAGCCCGATGATCGAGGAGAATTCGCCAACCTGTACGCGCCCGATCAAAGTCGAACGCGTGCGAATGCGCGGGTTGCCGGTCACCGCGCCAAGGCGTGCGTTATCCAGCATCGGCGCGACCAGATAAGCCGCAGTATTGGGCGCCAGCAACGCATCACCATCTATGCACACCAGATACTCACTGCGCGCAGCAATCGCGCCCATGCGCAGGGCCACAGCCTTGCCCTGGTTTTCCGCCAGATGCAGAACCCGCAGGCGCGGATCTTCCTTGGCCAGCGCATCGAGCACTTCGGCGGTGTTGTCCTTGGAGCCGTCGTTGATCGCGATGACTTCGATGTTCGGGTAATGCTGCGCCAGCGCCGCGTGGATGGTGTCGGCGGCGTTATCGCCTTCGTTGTAGCAAGGGATCAGGATCGAAATCAGCGGCTCGCCTTCCAGCGGTGGCGGCAGCGTGTCGTCCTGCCACGGCCAGTGGCGCTCCCAGTGCAGCCAGAAATACAGGCCGCCGGCGATCCACAACCCGGACATGAACAGCGGGTAGAAGAACACGAACGACATCAGGAACTGGCCGGTGACCACGAAGATCAGCCCCAGCGGAACGCCGAGCACGATCGCCAGAACAAGCAGGGCTAACAGTCTATCCAGCATGTTATGGATTCCATTTGTTGGAGAGTGCAGGCCTTACGGTTTTCAGGTCTGGCAGATTGTCGAGGAAGTTGTCCGGGTAGTAGCCGAAACTGGTCGCACCCTGACGCTTGAGCCGGCCCATCCAGTCCGCCAGTTGTGCGGCATCGATGTCGGCCTGATCCTTTTGGTTCCAGTCGCGCGCCTGCAATTCGAACACCGTGCGATTCAGCGCACCGGGACGTTTTTTCACCGTCGCTACCAAGGCTTCCAGCCACGGGCCAGACTCGGCCACGGTCTGTTTTTCCATCAGAGGCATCGCCATCGGCGCCGTCCAGTCGTAAGTGGCGAGGAAGTCATCGAGGTTCTGCGCGAACCACGCTTCGCTCTGCGGATTGAGCATCGGCTCGGCGAAGATGTTGCGCGCGGTCAGCACCTGCGGGCCGCGAATCGCACGAACCTTGGCGGTCAGCTCGTTGGTGAAGTCGATCAGGTAGCGACTCTTGAAGCGCGTCCAGCGCTGCATCGCCGCCGGATCGTCGCGCAGCGCGGCAATCGAGCCGGGCAAGCCCTGGGCGGCGTAGGCCTTCAGCGCGTCTGGCGTGGCATCTTCGAAATCCGACAGCACCGCGTCGTCGTGATAAAGCACACCGTCGACCGAGGTCAGGCGCGCGAGGTCTTCGTAGATTTCACCGATGATCTTGCGCACTTCGGGATTGAACGGTGACAGGCGTTTGTACTGCTTCGGATCGACCGATGCAGTGCCGGTTTCCGGGTCCCAGCGGGTCACGCGCGGCAGCTTCGAATCCAGTTCGAAACTCAGCACTGGCATCCACGCATAGACCTTCACATGAGCGCGGGTCCGCAGTTGCCAGGCGACGCGGTCGAACAGGTCGGCGCGCACCGGCAAGTGACGGTTGGGAAAGTACAGTGAGTGCACCAGTCCATCGCCCTTGGGATCGGCGAAGGCTTGCAGGAATACCGTGCTGGCGCCCAGATCTGACATGCGCTGCACCAGTTTGCCGAGGTTGATGTCCTGCTGCGCCGGGTCCGGGTCGTAGACGTTGTCGAGATCGACATGCACCACGCGCATCGGCCCCTCGGCCTGCACCGAGACGATGCTGTTGGCAAAATGCTCGCCGTCAGGATCGGAGGCGACGAGAAAGCGCGGCCCGCTCATCAGGTTGTCTAGCGTGTCGAGACCGTCGTCCAGAGTGAGGGCCATTTCATAGCCCTCCTCGCCGACGACGGTCAGCGACGTACCGTCGGCGGCCCCGTACGGCCAGACCCAGACCCGTGGTTTGTAGCCAGTGACCTTGCGAATCTTCTCGGAGATATTTTTCACGTCGGTACGAATGCGCGCCTGGAAATCGGCTTCGGATTCGTAGCGCTTGGTCACAGGGTCATAGCGCCGGGTCGCAGCGGCCGGCTGCAGGTTGCCCTGCGGGTTGGCGAGGATGCCTTTGTGGTTGGCATCGGTGTGAGCAGCAATCTCTACCAGCCCGGACCTGGAAATTTCGCGTATCTGCGCCCAGGTCAGAAAATCCGAACGCTGGCGTGGCGTGCCGGCAAAATCCACCGGCTGGTTCAGCGGCGTGTCGATCCAGGTGCCGACCGGCGCCAGCAAGGCGTGCCAATTATAGGCGCGCAACACCGGCAGCACGCGGGTATAGAAGCTGGCATAACCGTCATCGAAACTGAGCAATACCGCTTTCGCCGGCAGCTCCGGGCCGCCCTTGCGCGCGGCCATGATCTGGTCGACGGTCACTGGTTTGTAGCCGTTCTCGCGCAGCCACGCGAGTTGCTCGATCATGCGCTCGGTGCGCACCGCCACCACGGCCTGATCGGGATCACGGTCTTCGACATCGTGGTAAGCGATGCCGAGCACATGGTTTTTCGGCCACGGTTGTTCACTGGCCGCGACCGGGCGCTCGGAGGGCGGCGCAAAGGCCGGGGCTTGCTGGGCGCAGGCGCTGATCAGCAGCGCTCCCAGCAGAAGGATGAAACGCGAGATAAATGGCATCTTCAAACTCTTCTAGAAGCGGAAAGTGAGGTCGACGAGCAAACGGAGATCAGTTTCCCGATCACCGTCGTAAGGCCGGTTGATCACACTGAACATGCCGCCCACATCGAACACGTCGTTCCAGGCGTACCGTTGGCCATAACCGAGCAACGCCATGCCGCCGGTGCCGTGGTCGCGCTGGCTGTAGGTGCCGGCGCCGGCCTGGAACTGCTGGCTCCAGGAGGTTTCGTAGCGGTGGTAGAGCACGTGATTGACGTTGACCAGCGGCATCACGCTGAAGTCGGATTTCGGGTTGAAATACGGCACGTCGTCGGATTTCGAGTTGTGGCTGGTGCCGACTTCCAGACCGGCGTCGACCTGAATATTCGGCGCGCTGTAAATACCTTCGCGCCCGGTGACCAGCGCTTCGACACGGTTGTTGCCATCGCTGAAGTGCGACGGACTGACCGACACGCGCCACTCGCGGCTTTCGTTGGCACGCCAGCGCAGGAACGCACTGCCGCCGTTGGCCTTGATATCGCTGTTGAGTGCGCGCAGCGGCGTTTCGGCCGAGAGGTATTCGAGGCTGCCGCCGTACTGCCAGTGATCGTTGATGTCGCGGGCAATCGCCAGGCGTGCGCCCTGTTTGTCACCGAAGCCGTAATCGTGATTCGACACCTCGGCTTCGAGCGTCATGTCACGGGTGCGCCGTTCCAGGCCGACACGCTGGAAGCGGTGGTGGCCGGTGCCCTCGGCGAAATCGCCGGTGGCATAACCGGCGCCGGCGAACACGCGCCAGTCTTCGTTGATCGGCGGGCTGTACAGCGTGCTCTGGATACCGAAATCACGGCTGCCGCTGACCGCACCGGCATCGCCGCTGCCGCCACCGTTGGCCTTGCCGCCGTAGGCTTCGACGCGCAGTTCGGCCATGTCATGCACTTCGCGCTCGCGGGCCAGACGCTGCACCTGGCGGTTGTCCGGGTAGCGCGCGACCACATCGTCGACCAGTGCATCGTTCTGTCGCCACTCCTGCAACTCCATGGCGGTGCGTGCCTGAGCGACTTCCAGGCCGGCGTCGCGCGGCGCCATGCCCTCGGTTTCCTTGAGCAGGCTTTCCGCACGGCGTGGCATTTGCCGGGCGAGGTAGAGATCAGCCTGGGCCAAACGCAGGCCAAGGTTGCCCGGCGCTTGATCGACCAGAGCCTGCAAACGCTCTTCACCGTGGGGCAAGTCAGAACTGTAGGTACCGGCCTGGGCGGCGAGTTGCTGAGCGTCCATCCACTCATCGTTGGGATTGCCGACCGGCAAGCCCTTCAGTTCGACGCGCGGCCGCTGGGCTTTTGCCGCATCTTCGGCGACCTTGCGCGCCTCGTCGGCGCGGTCGCTTTCCAGCAGCGAGTAGTACAGCGCCGTGGTGTCTTCGAGACGATCACCGGCATCGGCGTCCGGTGCCGAAAGCACCTGGCGATACAGATCGGTGGCCATCTCAGGCTCACGCTGATCCAGATACGACGCCGCCACCCAACGCAGGGCGTAGGTCGGAATCTGCACGCCCTCGGCCTGCAATTTTTGATATTCGCTGATGACGTCGGCGGTGCGCGCCCGCGCCTTGAGCGCGCCCATGCGGTCGATGCGCCAGCGCGTCACGTCGTCGTGGGCAGTGGCGTCAGGCGTCCAGGTCGCGAGCAGTTTGTCGTAGTCGGCCAGCGCACGGTCGGCGATGACGTAGCGTTCCTGTTCGCTGCGGGTAGCCAGTTCGGCGAGGCGTACGCGTTCGGCAGCGAGATCGCCTTCGAGGCGGCGCAAGGTCACCGGGTCAATCAGACCGGGACGTTGGCTGGCCAGACGCAGCGCCGGCTCAGGCAGACGAGCCTTTTGCAGGGCAACCACGTACTCGCGGGCGACTTCCGGTTTGTTGCCGGCGCGGATAAAGGCCTGATCGAATTCGAATAATGCGTCGTACGGTTTGCCAGCGCGACCGAGGGCATAGCCCAGGGCGAGGCGGCGCGAAGGATCGTCGGGCTTGGCGGCGACCAGCGCCTGCGCACGGGTGACTGCCTGATCGGGTTTGCCGGCATCGGCCTGGGTCAGCGCCAGGCCCAGTTGCAGGTCGGCGTTGTCCGGTTCCAGCGCCAGTGCCTTGTTGTAGACCTGGGTGGCCTGATCCCAGCGCTTGAGGTTGCGATAGGCACGTGCTGCGGCGGTCAGCGCCTGAACCGGCAGAACGCGGTCGCGGCCCTGGGCCTCATAGACCTTGACCACTTCGGCATCGAGCCCGGCCCAACTGGCGATTTGCAGATGATCGCTGATCTGGCCGTCGCTGGCCTGACCCGGCGGCACCTGACGCAGCACCGTCAGCGCAGGCGTGTAATGCCCGGCACGGGCATCGCGCACCATCTCGTCGTAGGGTGTGTCGGCCAACGCCAGCAGCGGCCAGAGCAACTGGCTGCACAGGGCGAATCGGAACAAAGGGCGCAAACCACGATGTATTACAGGACCATCAATACGCGGCATTCGTCAGCATCCTTACATGGCCAGCCGGGTCGCAATGCCCTCCTTGCCCATTCGTAACGGTGGCCGACAATGACAGCCCTCGGCCAAGCTTGGTGAGGCAGTCTGCACGCAAGCGTAGTCGAATTTTCACAACGCAATAATTGTTCAGAATCGGCATGAGCGCCGTATAAAACCCGCACAGCAAAACGCCCGGCGCCTGTTCACACAGGGGCCGGGCGTCTGGATAGCGCGCGGTGGATTTATTGCACTTGGGTGACGCCGGCAAACTTGCTCATCAGGAAGCCGATAAACTGCTCGACGGTCATTTTCTGGCCGTTGAATTCGACCTGATTGGCCGCGTAATGCAGTTTGGTCACCACGTTGGTGCCGTCGACGACAGCCAGTTGCGAGCCAACCGCCATGCCGGCGAACATGTCCGCCGCTTCCTTGGACTGATCGACGATGGCTTTGGCGTCAGTCTGGCCATCGAGTTGCGCCTGCACGCTGAGCAGATCGACCAGCATCGGCTTGGACACCTGAATGTTCAGGTCGAGCAGCGCGATCAGTTGCTTGCCGAGTTGATCCGGCGGCAGATCCATCGATTGCGGCTTGGTCAGGTCGATCACCAGATTGGCACGGCTTTCGCCGTTGGCGGTGTTGAACGACAGATTCTCCAGCGCCAGTTGCGGGCCGGCGGCCAGCAGCTTCTGCAGATCGGCTTTGACCTGGGCGTTTTCCGCTTCGGTCAGGTTCAGCTCCGGCGCCGGCAGACCCTGGGCTGCCGCCTCGGCGGCGGCTTTTTCGTATGGCTGCAACTTGGTCTGGTAGATCTGCATCAGCGACATGGTCGACGGAATGTCGAGGTTCTTCAGGCTCATGGCCATGGCCGCCGAACCGACTTTCTTGTCATTGAGCGACACTTCGCCGATTTTGTAGTCGGCACGCCCCGAGGCATTGCTGCCGCTTTCTTCGGTGCGGTTCTTCATTTCGAAGTTCTTCACGCCCAGCACCATGGGCTTGGCACCAAAGGTGGTTTTGCTGCTGGTCACTTCCAGGGTGTTTTCGCCGGTGTAGTAGCCGTAGCTGCTCTTGGCGAGGTTGCTGGCCAAGGTCAGACCGTTGAGCTCGACCTGCACCGGCGCCTGGTCTTCAGACACGGTGACCAGTTTCAGGTTGTCCATGTAGCCGTCGGCCTTGACCTTCTGCGCCTGGGCGCTGGCGGCGATGTCCATGCTCAGACCGGAAAACTTCAGGCTCGACTGCTCATCCAGCGCGGTTTCGAACGGCACCAGGTTGAGGGTGCTGGTGGTCGATTCGTCGTAACCGATGTTGGTCACGCCCTTGAGCGGCGCGGCGCCGTTGGTGGCGGCGAACCATTTTTCCGTGGACGGGCTCTTTTCCAGCTCGTAGTTGCTGGTAGCCATGACCGGCAGCCACTTCAGCGAAACCAGACGCGAGAACGGCAACGGGCCGTGTTCGATGTGATCGACGAACAGCAGCTCGACCGGCGCATCACCGAACATCTCGCCTTCGCCCTTGAGGCGATAGTGCGCGGTGCTGGTGAAGGTGTGGCGTTCCAGCGATACCAGTTCCAGCGACGCGGTGCCGTTGGAGCCGGCCATGGCGGTCTGCAGCTCTTTGTTGGCGTTGCTGACGGCGTTGTTCAATACGCCTTCGATCTTGGTCCCGGTGTACCAGGCCCCGCCTGCGCTGACCGCGCCGATGGCAACAACAATTCCGAGGAGCACGCCTGCTGATTTATTCATGAATGACCTGATCGATTTCCGTGGCTGTGGATGAAGTCGTCTTCCCTGAACCCGAGATCGGGTCGCGGCTCGACTGTACGCAATGAGCGGTGGAGATTAGCACCGGGCGTGGCGGACGGCCCAATGTTTAAAGGTTAAAAGAGTGTCTATGGACACTTGGGAGAGCAAAAAGATCGTCCGATCGCGGCCCGAGCCTTCGGCAGCTCCTGCATTTGGAATGCGATTCTCCTGTAGGAGCTGCCGAAGGCTGCATCTTTGGATTTCAGGAATATTGAACCTCGATTTCATCGAGCTGATGATCAAAGCTCTTCAACCGCGCCGTCCAGGTATACACCAGCACTTCAAAGTCGCGATCGATCACCGCCCCGCCATTGGCATCTGCGCGCACATCGCAGAAATCCAGTTGATAGCGCTCTCGGGCCATGGCCGTGGCGACGTCGGACAGCTCACGGGCATTGTTCAGCCAGTGCCAGCCTTCATCGGCGATCTGCTTGTCGAGTTCCAGACATTGCTTCTTCAGGGCTTCGAGGCTTTTTTCCAGCGGCGTGCCGGTGAGCTCGCCCATGACTTCGGCGAAGGTTCGCCCGGGCTGCCAGTAACTGCCCCAGAAGTAACGATCGAACACGGTTTCGACCCGGCGCAGGGCGACTTTGGTGTCCCAGATCAGCACGAGCATCTTGCCGCGTTCGAGCTGGCGCTTCTTGACCCGCTGCAGTTGAATCGAGGTCCACGCAACGACGACGATCGCCATCACTGCGATCAGCGCAACGGCGCTGTCGAGGAAGATCATTGCCGTGTCGATCTGATGGGCCAGCATGATTCCGTAGAAATACGTGGCCGAGAGCAGCACCAGTGCGACCAGAGCGCACCAGAAGCCGAGAGCGTAAGGGTTCTTCATTATTGGTTTCCCCTGGGCCAGCACGAGCAATGTGCATTGGCGGAGCGCTTGGCACGGGGCGCCCCTCCAACACTTCAAAGCATAGCAATGGCCTCAGGGTTTGCTGGCGCCCGAGGTGTTCGTTCGTCCGCTTTCCCAGCCACCGCCCAGCGCCAGGAACAAATCGATCTGGCTCATCGCGACTTGGGTGTTGGCCGCGGCCAGTTGCGCGGTGACATCGGTATAGGTTCGCGTCGCTTGCAGATCGGCGAGGAACGACTCGCGGCCGGCCTGGAAGAAACGGTGCGTCTGCTCGGCGGCGAGCTTCGCCGACTGCTCGGCTTCGGCCAGCGCATCGCGGCGTTGCAGCAGCGCGCTGTACTGGGCCAGACCGGTCTGCGTTTCGCGGATGGCGTTGAGCACCACGCCGTCGAAATGCGCCAGCGCGCCTTGAGTGTTGGCCTCGGCTTCACGAATGCGCGCACGGGCGCCGTTGGTCGGTACTTTCCAGCTCAGCGACGGGCCGAAGCCCCAGCGGTTGGTCGACGGATCGCCGAGGTCATCAATGATGCCGACGGTGCCGATGGTCGCGCCGATGCTGATGTCCGGGTACAGCTCGCCGGTGGCAATGCCGATGCCGGCGGTTGCCGCCGCGAGGCGCCGTTCAGCCTGACGAATGTCGGGACGGCGCTTGAGCAGCGCAGCGCCGTCACCGACCGGCACCAGTTGCGCGATCTTCGGCAACTCAGCGCAACTGGCGGTACCTGCCGGCAACTGTTCGACCGGTTTGGCCAGCAGCATCGACAGACGGAACAGCCCGGCCTGACGCGCTGCTTCATAGCGCGGCAAGTCGGCGCGCAGGGATTTGAATTGGGTCTGCGAACGGGTGACCTGGGTCTCGTCGCCACGCCCGGCATCGCGCAGACGCTGGATCAGCGTGGTGCTTTGCGATTGCAGGTCGAGAGAATGCTCGGCGATTTCCCGCTCTTCATTGGCAGCGCAGACCTGGGTGTAAGCACGAACCACATCCGCCACCAGAGTGATGCGTGCGGTATCGGCGGCGGCCTGAGTCGCATCGGCATTAGCTTTGGCCGCTTCGATGCCGCGCTGCAAGGTGCCCCACAGGTCGAACTGGTACGAAGCGCTGATACCAATATCGGCGATGTTGGCCACCGGGACTTTCTCCGGCAGCAGGAACGCCTGACCGGATTCCTGCAAACGTTGCGCGCCCATTTTCACCCCGCCGCTCCAGCCACCAGCGGCCTCGGCTTCATCCACCTGAGCACGTGCCCGCGACAGGTTCGCCGCCGCCACGCGCAGGTCGGTATTGGAAGCCATGGCCTGCTGCACCAGTTGATCGAGGCGCGGGTCTTTATACAGCCGCCACCAGTCCGCCGGGACGGGTGCCGACACCACCGGTTTGCCGGCGACTGCCAGCTCGCCCTGAATGTCCTTGCGCTGCACCGCCGCGTCGACGGGCACCTGATAATCCGGGCCGACCATCTGACAGGCCGAGAGCATCACGCCCAACCCGGCGATCAACCAGGCCCTGCTCATGGCTGCGGCTCCTCATGCTGGTCGTCGATGATCGACACGGTGGCGGTACGCCCGGCGATCATGCGGAAGTCGGCCGGCACCTCATCAAAAGCGATGCGCACCGGAATCCGCTGCGCCAGGCGTACCCAACTGAACGCCGGGTTGACGTTGGGCAGCAGGTTGCTGCCGCTGGTGCGGTCGCGGTCTTCGATGCCGGCGACGATGCTTTCGACATGCCCGCGCAATCGCGCGCTGTCGCCGATCACGCGGATATCCACCGATTGCCCGACATGAATACCGTCAAGTTTGGTTTCTTCGAAATAGCCGTCGATGTGGAAGGAGTTGCTGTCGACCACCGACAACACCGGACGCCCGGCGGTGACGAACTCCTGCGGACGCGGCGCGCGGTCATTGACGTAACCGTCGACCGGGCTGCGGATTACCGAGCGATCGAGGTTGAGCTGTGCACTGTCGACCGCTACCAACGCTTCGGCCAGCGCCGATTGCGCTCGCGCCACCCGCGACTGGCTTTCTTCCAGTTGCTCGGCCGGCACCAGATTGCCGAGGCCACGGTTACGCTTGGCTTCACGCTGGGCCTGGGCGAGGGTTTCTTCGCGATCGGCAACGGCGGCCTTGGCTTGGCGCAGGGCCAGTTTGAAGCGGTCCTGATCGATGCTGAACAGCACCTGGCCACGCTTGATCAACTGGTTGTCCTTTACCTCGACCTGCTGGATCAACCCGGACACGTCCGGGGCGATCTGGATGATGTCGGCGCGAATGTGGCCGTCACGGGTCCATGGCGCGAACATGTAATACATCACCATGCGCCAGACGAGGACAACGGCAAAAGTCACGATCAGCAGGGTCAGGACCACGCGACCGATGGTCAGAAACGGTTTTTTCATGTCATCAGGTATCGACTGAGTGAGTCCACGCCGTACAGCAGCACGGCGTAGAGCGCCACGTTGAACAATGCCCGGTGCCAGACCAGACGGTAAAAGTGCAGGCGTTGCAGCACGCCATGCACCAGCAAAAACAGCACGTAAGTAATGCCCATCAGCACCAGCAGGGTCGGCAGGAAAATGCCGCTGATATCCAGATCACCGATCATAGGGGCGCTCCATCGGGCAGCGGTTCTTCGGGTTCGGCGCTGGAGACGAACTCAACGCCGGGCAGCAAGGCCAGACGCAGACCGCTCAGAGCGTGCAACAGGTGTCGACGGGTTTCATCGTCGCCCTCGCCGTTCAGCGCACGGCGGGTACGATCAAGTGTCATCAGCAGACCGCTCGGTGCCGGCAGGCGTTCGTCGGCTTTGAGGCAGGCGCGAAAATACTCGCCGACCTCGCCCACCACTTGTCGCAACAGGGCGTTTGGCACGCCAGTAACGCGCGGGGTGTAGGCAAGCAGATCGAGCATGTTCAGACCGACACGCACTTCACGCATGGCGATGCCGGTGTCCTGACCGGTCAGGGCCAGACGCGGCAGGTGCTGCATCAGCCGATCAAGCAACTGCACGCCCAAATGCCGATGCTCGGCGAGGCTGGCCGGTTCGGTCATGCTGACGATGTCTTTCCAGCTGAACCGGGTCAGACGCTTGGCCGCCAGCTCGGCACCGAACGGTCGCGCCACCAGCGTCCAGATGAAAGCGAACAACAACCCCAGTGGCCCGGCGAGGTTGGAGTTGGCGAAGGCGAAAAAATCCGCGTCGTAGGCACCCTGAATACTGATGAACGAGGAAGTGTTGACCAGCGTCAGCAGCATGCCGAGGTAGAAACGCGGCTGCACCGTCAGCGTGCCGATGCAAATGAACGGCACGGCGAACGCCAGCACCAGCATCGGGAAATCATGCAGGTTGGGCAGAATCAGAAATAGATAAAGGCTGGCGAACAGCACTGACATCCCGGTCCAGAAAAAGAACCGGTAAATCTGCGGCGCCGGATCGTCCATCGAGGCGAAGAAGCTGCACGCCACCGCCGCCAGAATCACTGCGCTGCCGCCATCCGGCCAGCCGAGCAGGATCCATAGCACCGAAGCGACGATGATCGCCAGAATGGTCGAGGTCACCGAGTACAGCATCAGCCCGCGATCGATGAACGGCGTCAAGCGGCCGAGGCGCCAGTGCCGATAGACCGCACGCCAGCTGTCCTGGCGCTCGCACAGGATCGCATCCTGCAGGCTGCGGCAGTCCTGCCACAGATCGATGAACTCACCGAGGCGGTAGATCGCATTGGAGAACAGCAACTGTTTGCGCTCCTCCAGCGCTTCGGCGCTTGGTTGCAGTGCGTCGAGTTGATCTCTGAGTGCTTGCCAGCGCTCGAGATTGGCGTCCGCGTAGCCCAGCCATTCCCGGGTCGCGGTCAGCAACGGCTGGAATTTCTCCACCAGTTCCGGGGTGCGGCGTTCGAGGGCGTAAAGCGAATCCTCGAGGGCATCGATCACCGGCAACAGGTGAATCATCCGCCCGCGCAGTTCCTTGGTGTTACGCACGGTTTGTGGCCGCGCGCCTTCGTGGGGCAACTGGCCGATCATCAATTCGAGGCTGTTGAAATTGGCGACCATGGCCATGCGCAGCGCGGTGACTTCTTCCGGCTGCACATCGCGGCTGAGAAACTTCAGGCTGTAGCTCGTCGCATCGGCGAACCACTTGCTCACCGCATCGTTGAACACCGGCGCCAGCCGTCGCGGCCAGAACATCGCACCGACTACCGCAGCGACGGCGATGCCAAGGAAAATCTCTTCGGTACGCGCCTCGGCCACGTCCCACACCGCCAGCGGATTATCCACCACCGGCAGGGCAATCAGCGGCAAGGTGTAACCGGCCAGCATCAGCGCATAGCTGTTGGCGGTGCGCAGATGCAGGGACATGAACAACAAGATGCCGGTCCACAAGGCAATGACCACCACCAGCACATAGGGGCTCTGCACGAACATCGGCACGAACAGCACCGCCGCCGCCGCGCCCAGGAAAGTGCCCGCCGCGCGGTACAGCGCTTTGGAGCTGGTCGGGCCGAGAAACGGGCTGGAGACGATGTACACCGTGGCCATCGCCCAATACGGACGCGGCATTTGCATGAGCAAGGCGATGTACAGCGCAATCATCGACGCTGCAAAAGTACGGACCCCGTAAAACCAGTCACGGGCCGGCGGCATGCCGGTGAAAAAACCGTTCAAGAATTGACCACCACAGGCGAACTCGCCGCCTCAAAAGCCCTCAGTACCCGAAGCGTAGCTTCCAGATCACTGCGCTCGATGCCTTCCAGCACCTCGTGGCGCAAGCGCACCAGCTCGGCTTCGACCGCTTGCACCAGCTCGCGGCCGGTATCGGTCAGGCTCAGGCACTTGGCGCGGCGATCCTGAGCATCTTCGGTGCGACAGACGTAGCCGGCATGGCACAGCTGATCGAGCAACCGCACCAGCGAAGGACTCTCCATCCCCGCAGCCTGGGCGACTTGCACCTGACGCACGCCCTCGCCCAAACGCCCGATCATCAACAAGGGCACGGCGCAGGCTTCGGAAATTCCGTAGTTGACCAGCGTGGTCTGGCAGATCTTCCGCCAATGCCGGGCGGCCACCACCATGGCGCTGCTGATGTTCATCTGGAGACTGTCGAGGGAATCGGACACGGGATAACGGACACTGTTAGTTTGCTAACTATCAATATCGCATTGGAGAGGAATTTCAGTCAAGTATTGAAACAAATCTCTCCGTTAGTCGCCCTATCTGACTCAAAGCTATCTCCTTCGATACTGACAAGGTATATACGTTGTCATCACCAAATTCAGGAGCCCAACATGTCAAAACTAGCCGTTTTCACAATGAAACTGGAGCCGGAACTGCGGGAGGAGTTCATGGCGGAAGCCGAAGCGGCACACCGGCCGGCGTCGCAAATCATGCGAGACATGATGCGTCAGTATGTTCAAACCCAGCGAGAGGCCCGCGAATATGAAGCGTTCCTGCAACGCAAGGTTGAAATCGCTCGGGAATCCGTACGTGCCGGAGACGGATTGAACACCGAAGACGTAGAAGCAGCGTTCGCGGCAAAGCGCAGGCAGGCAGAAGATCACCTATGAGAATCATATGGACGCCAGTTGCCGCACAGGATCGTGCAGACATTTGGGACTACCTGCAGGCCGCCAACCCAAGAGCGGCCATCGAAATGGATCTGCGCTTCAGCGATGCGGTTCATAGCCTTTCCGACAATCCGTTGATTGGCCGTGCCGGCATCATTGCCGGTACGCGTGAGCTGATTCCGCATCCCAGTTACCGTCTTGTCTATCAAACGGAGAGAGATGCCGTCTGGATCATGGCGCTGGTGCATACGGCACGGACTTGGCCTCAGCCGAAGTAATCAGCCCGTCCCTTGCGCAACAAGACATTCAACTGATCCACCACTTCCGCCCAGTCCGCATCATCCAGAATCTCCTCGCGCAGAAACTGCGCCTGACCTGCTGTCCAGAAAAACGCGTCGGCCAGATGCAATCCCGGCTTGAGCGGGGAATGGCTGGCGATGAATTGGTCGATGCCGGTCGGGTCGTCAGCGAGACCGAGTTGTTTGAACAGGGCCGGTAAGCTGTGCTGCGGATTTTCCATGATGCAACTCCTCTGCAGTCCAGGTCCGGCGTTGCGCCGTTTACTGCAGTGGAGTTGATCATAGCTGTCGCTGCGGTTCAGGGTCTGGCGACATCCGGCGAGCCTGCGGCCAGGTGCGCTGCCGGGTAGACCGATTGCCATCCGCCGCCCAACGCCTTGTACAAACCGACCATCGCCAGGGAAACGCCGGTCGAGCTTTCCACCCATTGTTCCTGCGTGGCGAGCAAGGCGCTTTGCACGGTGAGAACGTTGACGAAATCGACCACGCCTTCAACGTATTGCTGCTGCGCAGTGCGCAGGGCGATGCGGTTCTGGCGCACGGCTTCGGCGAGGCTGTCGCGACGGCGCTGGCTGGCGTTGTACGCGGTCAGTTGATCGTCGATTTCATGCCAGGCGCGCAGCACAGTCTGCTGGTAGGCGATGGCCGCTTCCTGTTGCTGGGCTTCGCGCAGTTGCAGCATGCCGCGCAGGCGACCGCCGTCGAACAGCGGCAGGCTGAATTGCGGGCCGATGCCGAAGGCGCGCGAGCCCCAGGAGCCGAAATCGCTCAGTTGCATCGCCTGCGATCCGAAGTTGCCGGACAACGTGATGCGCGGATAGAAATCACCCTTGGCCACACCGATGTTGGCGGTGGCGGCGTGCAGATGCGCTTCGGCCTGGCGGATATCCGGGCGGCGCTCGGCCAGTTCCGACGGCAGGCCGATCGCGACTTGCAGCGGCGACTGCGGCACTGCCGCGTCTTTGGACAATGCTTGAGCGAGTGCCTGCGGCGGCTCGCCCATCAACAGACTGATCGCGTTGATCAGTTGCGCCTGACGCTGCTCAAGCGCTGGCAGCCGTGCTTCGATGGCGGCGACTTGCGCGGCGGCTTCGGCGACGTCGAGATCGGTCGCCACCCCGTCAGCCAGACGCAGCTGCGAAAGCTTCAGGCTATGCCGGGCGACATCGAGATTCTGCTCGGTGACGGCGCGGGTATTCTGCACGCCGCGCAGCTGAATGTAATTTTGCGCGGTATCGGCGAGAACGGTCAGCAGCACACCGCGACGATCGTTTTCCGCCACTTCGAGATTGGCGTCAGCGGCTTCGGTTTCACGGCGCACGCGACCCCAGAAATCCAGTTCCCATGAGGCAGAGAAACCGGCATCCCACAGGTTGAACGCCTCGTCGCCGTTATTTCCCGATGGATCGTTCAAGCCTTCGCCGCTGTTGCGTTTACGTGTGTAGCTGCCGCTGGCGGCGCTGTTCGGATAACGCTCGGCGGTGATTACCTGGCGCGCGGCGCGGCTTTGTTGCAGGCGGCTGCTGGCCAGTTGCAGGTCGAGGTTGTTGTTCAGCGCGCGTTGGGTGAGCGCGGAAAGCTGCGGGTCGTGGAAGGTTTCCCACCAGCGTTCGTTCAGGGGTTCGCTAACGGCCTGGCTCGGGGCGGACCGGGCGGGTTTGGCCCAGTCGGCAGGCTGAGGGGCTTCGGGTTTCTGGAAGTCTGGGCCGACAGTGCAGGCGGTGAGACTCATTGTGAGCAAGGCACTGAAGGTTAGCTGCTGCCACTGGCGTTTTCGCGAGCAGGCTCGCTCCCACATTCTGCAATGCGTTGTCCCTGTGGGAGCGAGCCTGCTCGCGTAGGCGCCAGCCGATTCAACACCGATCATCGCTGCGTTACCTCGCGCCCGGACGCCTTTGAGCTGGCGGTATCAATACTCGCCTCCACCGACATCCCCACCCGCAACCGCTCGGCCAGTGGCTGGCCCGGTTCCAGCACGATCTTCACCGGAATCCGCTGCACAACCTTGGTGAAGTTGCCCGTCGCGTTGTCCGGTTTCACCGCCGCAAAGGTCACGCCAGTTGCCGGCGCAATGCTCTCGACGCGGCCAGTCAGGGCTTCACCGCCCAAGCTGTCGACCCGCACTTGCACATCCTGCCCGGGCTGCACATCGGTCAACTGGGTTTCCTGAAAATTGGCCACCACGTAGGCCTGCTGCAATGGCACTACTGCCAGCAATTTGCTGCCCGGCGTGACGTAAGCGCCAACACGCACCGCGCGCTCGCCGATCATGCCGTCCTGTGGCGCAGTGATGCGCGTGTAGGACAGGTTGAAGCTGGCGATCTCCAGCGCCGCCTGCGCGTGTTTCAGATTGCCTTCGGCGGCGTTGCGCTGAGCGGTGAGAATCTCGACTTGCTTGCGTTCGGCCGCAAGTTTCGCCGTCGCAGTATCGAGACGCGCCGACGCCTGATCAATGCGCGTGCGCGCCTGCTGCGCGTTCTGTACGGTGCCGGCGCCGACACCGGCGAGGTGGTTGTAGCGGTTCAGTTCCTGTTGCGCAAAGGCCATTTGCGCTTTCGCCGAGACCACTGCAGCCTGCGCCTGAGCAATCAGCGAAGCCTGCCGCTCCAGGGTCGCGTTGGCGTTCTGCAACTGCGCCCGCGCGACCAGGGTTTGCGCATCCGCCGCTTCCGCCGCCGCGCGCAAATCACGGTCATCGATCAGCGCCAGCAACTGCCCGGCCTTGACCTGTTGGTTGTCTTCGACCAGCACCTGCTTGATGAACCCGGCCACGCGCGGCACCACCAGCGTGTAGTCGGCGCAGACGAAGGCGTCGTTGGTGGTCTGCTCGGTGCGTTGGCCGAACAGCCCGGGCATCGCCAGATACACCAGCACGCCCACCGCCAGCGCGGCAGCCACGGCCACCGCAAGTTTTTGCTTGGATTGAGTCATAAAAAACCTTCAGTTTCAGTGCAGCGATCAGGTCGGCGCGCGCGGCGGATAGATCCGCGTGGGCAGCCAGAAAATCAACAGAATCAACGCCACGGCGACGCCGGCCATGCACACGTAGAGATCGGACGAAGTCAGCACCACGGCTTGCTCGTGCAAGCGGTGGGCAAGGCCCGGATCGCTGTGATCGGCCAGCGGCGAATTGCCGAGGCTGTCGACCAACATGGTCGAATGGAAATGCAGGCGCGATGTGGTCAGCGCTTCGATCACGCCGGTGGCAACCACTGCGGCAAGACCTTTGACGGTGTTGAACCACGCCGACGCGAACGGCCCTTCCATCGGCGAAATACTGCCGGTCGACAACATCAACAGCGGCAACACCGCCATCGGCTGACCGAAGATCTGCAGCCATTGCAGGACATAGAAATCATCGCGAATCCAAGCCGAGGTCAGGTGCGAACCGCCCAGACAGGACAACGTGAGCATGCCCAGACCGATGCCGAGCACCCAGCGACAATCGACCCAGCGCAAATTGCACAGCGCCGCCACCAACGGCAGCGCAATCAGCTGCGGCAACGCAGCAATGAGCATGATCGGTGCGGTCTGCGCCGGACGATAACCTTGTACCTGCGCCAGATAGCTCGACGGAATCAGCACCACCGCCAGTAGCACGATCAGCACGCCGGCGAGGGTAATCAGGGCGAACAACAGGTTGCGGATGCCGAGCATCTGCAGCTTGAAAAACGGAATCGGCTGCGACCATTCATTGATCATGAACGCCACCAACAGCAGCGAACCGGCACCGAGCAAGGCGCAGATCAGATTCGACTCGAACCAGTCCAGGCGATTGCCCTGCAACAGGCCGATGACCAGCATGCAGATCGCCGGAAAGCCCAGCAGCAGGCCTTTCCAGTTGAATGACTTGAGCCGCTCCAGCCGCAGCGGATCCTGCGGCAAGCCGTAGGCAACGGCGACCATGGCGATCAGGCACGGCACGATGATCTGCCAGAAGGTCCATTGCCAGCCGACGTATTCAGTCCAAAGACCGGCCAGCGGCGTGCCGAGTCCCGGGCCAAACGTTGCGGTGAGCGCGTAGCCGGCCAGTCCGTACAGTTTGATGTTCGCCGGCAAAAAGCGCAGCGCGACGGTCATCAGCATCGGCGGCAGTGCACCGCCGGCCAGACCCTGGAGGATGCGCATCAACAACAGGCTTTCGTAATTCGGGGCAAACGGGCACAGCACCCCGAGCAACGTAAACAGGCCGATGGCGCAAAGAGTGAAACGGCGCAGTGAGAAGGTCACCGAGCACCACGGCGCGAAGGCCATGGCCGCAACCGACGTGGCGGTGTAACTGGCGACCAGCCAGGTGCCTTCGTCATAGCCGATGTGCAGCGCGCCACGAATATCGGCGAGTGCGACTTTGGTGACCATCTCGTTGAGGCCCGAGACCAGCACGGCCAACAGCACGCCGACCAGACCAATGATGATCCGCGCCCCGAACACCGGTGGCGCAACCGCCGTCGCCGGGCTGGTCGCGGCGAGAGGCGCCGTGACCGTCAGGGATGTCATGAATGAAAACTCCGGGGGTGAAAATACCGGAGCATTTTAGTGGGGCTTGATGCTGACGAAAATTGACTTATCGGCAGGTTATAAGTGCATTAAACACAAATATCAAAAGCAAAAGATCGCAGCCTTCGGCAGCTCCGACAGGTGAAATGCATTCCAGTGTGGGAGCTGCCGAAGGCTGCGATCTTTTGCTTTGCTTTTTTTAGGGCTGTGCCGCCAGCCACGTTTCATCGCAGCAGGTCTTGAGGGTTTCGCGCAGCCAGCGATGCGCCGGATCCTTGTCGAAGCGTGGGTGCCAGGCCTGGGTCAGCATCAGCATCGGCAGCGGAATCGGCAGGTCGAATGAGCGCAGTTTCAAGCCCAGCCGCCGCACGCTGAGCAGCGCTTCTTTAGGCACCGGCAGGATCAGGTCGGAGTCGGGCAAGGCAAACATCGCCGCGTGGAAACTCGGCGCGATCACCGCCACCCGGCGCTCCAGCCCCAACGCATTCAACGCCGTATCGATCGGGCCGCGAGCGATGCCACGGCGGGACATGCTGATGTGGGAGAAACCGGCGTAGCGCTCGGCAGTGATTTCGCCGTCGAGCAGCGGATGGTTCTCGCGCACCAGGCCGACGAAATGTGTAGAGAACAGGTTCTGCACCTTCACCTCCGGCGTGAGCGGTCGGGTGTTGCTGACGCTCAGATCGATGCGCCCTTCGCGCAGCGCCTCATCGTCGCCATCGCCTTCCGGGACGAAGCGCAATTCACAATGCGGAGCCAGTTGATCGAGGGTATCGAACAGTTTGCCGCCGTAGACGCCGACGAAAAAATCATTGGCGCGGATGCTGAAACGCCGCCGCAGGGTGCCCAGCTCTACGCTGTCGGCCGAACGGAACAGCAGCGCCGCCTGTTCGACCACATCTCGCACCTGTTCGCGTAACTCGAGGGCTTTGGGTGTCGGCACCAGACCACGCCCGGCGCGCACCAGTATCGGATCGCCGATGGCTTCGCGGATCCGCGTCAGGGTGCGACTCATGGCCGCCGGACTGAGGTTCATCCGCCGCGCCGCGCCGACCACACTGCCTTCGTCGAGCAAGGCGTCGAGGGCGACCAGAAGGTTCATGTCCGGGAGTTGCATGCTGAGCACTCTTGGCTGATCTCAATTGATTCGGGCGCAATGCTAGCAGATCAACAGATCGCAGCCTTCGGCAGCTCCTACCAGAGGATCGCATTTGCTTGTAGGAGCTGCCGAAGGCTGCGATCTTTTCAGGTCAGCGCTGCATACCCCACCGCTTCACCGTCACACGCTCAAGGGTGTCAAACACCAGATTTTCCACCAGCAGACCAATCAGAATCACCACCGCCAACCCGGCAAACACCTTGTCGGTATACAGCTCATTGCGATTCTGGAAGATGTACCAGCCCAGCCCGCCCTTGCCACTGGTCGCGCCAAACACCAGTTCGGCGGCGATCAAGGTGCGCCAGGCGAACGCCCAGCCAATCTTCAAACCCGCAAGAATCGACGGCAGCGCCGCCGGAATCAGGATGAACAGGACCAGGCGCAAACCCTTCAGGCCATAGTTGCGCCCGGCCATGCGCAGCGTTTCGGAGACGCCGAGAAATCCGGCATAAGTGTTGAGCGCCAGCGCCCACAACACTGAATGCACCAGCACGAAAATCAGGCTGTTCTGGCCCAATCCGAACCAGAGCAGCGCCAGCGGCAGCAGGGCAATCGCCGGTAACGGGTTGAACATAGAAGTCATCGTACTGAGCAAGTCACGCCCCAACTGGGTCGAGACCGCCAATGTCGTCAGAGCGAACGCGAGGACGATGCCGATCAGATAACCCTTGATCAGCACCATCAAAGATATCCACACCTTGGCCAACAGCTCGCCACTGAGCAGCCCGTCGAACAAGGCATGCGCGGTTTGCAGAAAACCCGGCAGCATCAGGTCGTTGTTCTGAATGCGCGCGACCACTTCCCAGATGATCGCCAGGACGATCAGGATCAAACCTTTGCGCAGCCAGCCTTGTTGCCATAACCGCGTGCTCAGCGGCAGCTCGCGCTCGACCGGCACTGCAGTCAGCGGCTCGAGCACGGTTTCGAATTCCTCACGCACGGATGATGAATGGCTCATCGGGTAGTCCTCCTGGCCGCTCAATAGGCGATGCGAATGTCGTTGAAGTCATGCTCGCGTTCGGTCTCGGGCGCCTGGCCCTCATCGAACAGCAGACGATGAATGCGTCGTGCCGATTCCTGAAACGCCGCGCCACCGAGGCTGTGCAGGTCGTATTGATGGCTGTGCACTTCGGCACGCACGCGGCCCGGATGGGGTGACAGCAAGAGAATGCGATTGCCCACCACCAGGGCTTCTTCAATCGAATGGGTGACGAACAACAGGGTGAAGCGCACCTCCTCCCAGAGCAGCAGCAATTCCTCCTGCATCTTGCGGCGAGTCAACGCATCGAGTGCAGCGAAGGGTTCGTCCATCAAGAGGATTTTCGGCTGCATGGCCAAGGCCCGGGCGATCGCCACCCGTGCTTTCATGCCGCCGGACAAGGTGTGTGGATAGGCGTCGGCGAATGCTGCGAGGCCGACCTTTTCCAGATAATGCAACGCACGCTCTTCGGCTTCTTTCTTGTTCAAGGTGCGCGAGGCGAGCAGCGGGAACATCACGTTCTGCTTGACGGTTTTCCACGGCAGCAACTGGTCGAATTCCTGAAACACCACAATGCGGTCCGGCCCCGGCGCATCGACGCGCTGGCCTTGCAGGCGGATCTCGCCTTCGCAAGGCTGGATGAACCCGGCGACCGCCTTGAGCAAGGTCGATTTCCCGCAACCGGACGGGCCGAGCAGGACGAAACGATCAGCCGGGTCGACGGCGAAACTGACTTGATGGGTAGCGCGCACCACTCGCTGCGGCGTGCGGTATTCAAGGCTGACGTGATCGACGGCCAGCAAGGCTTCGCTGCGGGCGATCGGGTTGCTGGCCGCGTGGCCTGGCAAAGGGGCGTTCATGATCTTTCTCCGGCAAATCAGAAAGGCGCGTCGCCCTGAATGGTCGTGCGATACAGCTTGCGGCGCAGATGCGCAGGGCAGCCGGCGGCAAGGTGGATCAGCGAGCGGTTGTCCCAAAACACCAGGTCATGTGGTTCCCACTGATGGCGGTAGATGTTTTGCGGCAGCACGCTGTGGGCGAAGAGTTCGCCGAGCAACTGACGACTTTCGTCTTCCGGCAGACCGACAATTCGCGTGGTGAAGCCTTCGCTGACGAACAAGGCCTTGCGGCCGTTTTCCGGATGAGTGCGCACCACCGGGTGCACCACTTCGGCGACCTGAGCCAACTGTTCAGGGGTCAGGGTCGGGCGCCAGTTGCCTTCGAACTTGGTTTCGCTGTAGCGCGCGGTATAGGAATGCGCAGCGGAACGTCCTTCGACCGCAGTGCGCAACGCAGCGGGCAAGTCGTCCCAGGCTTTGTGCATGTCGGCGAACAGCGTGTCGCCGCCCTCGGCGGGCAGCTCTTGGGCGTGCAGCATCGAGCCGAGACTTGGCAGCTCTTTATAGGAAAGATCGGAATGCCAGAACTTGCCGGCGTCACCGAGACCGATGTTCTGGCCGTTCTCGATGATGTTGGAAACGATGAGAATTTCCGGATGATTGGCCAGCAGGAATTGCTTGAGCACGTGGATCTGCAGCACGCCGAAACGGCGGCTGAAATCGATTTGCTGTTGCGGGGTGATCTGCTGGTCGCGGAACACCACGACGTGGTGATCCAGGTGCGCGCGGTGAATGCGCGCGAAATCCTCGTCATTGACCGGTCGGCTCAGGTCGAGGCCAACGATTTCGGCGCCGACGGCACCGCTGAACGGGCGAATCTCAAAGGTTTGCGGCGCGGCGGTCGCGGCGCTCTGGGTGGCAGTAGCTGTGGACATCTTTCCATCTCCCACGCACGGCGCGCCCAAGGGCGCGCTCGTCGATCAGACACTCACGCTCGATTGCGTGTCGGTTCAGGTCGTGCGGCGCGCCGATTGGTCGGCAGGTACGCAGGGAGATGAATTTATAGCTATAAAAACTGGAGGCTAAATACCGTTATTGAATAACGATATGGCGAATGGTGAGGGATGGGCGGAATGATGAGTGACGGTTTTTGTCACTTACTGACAGATGCATCGATCCGACTGACGCCTTCGCGAGCAAGCTCGCTCCCACAGTTGATCTCCAGTGACCGAAAATTTTGTGTTCGGTTAAGGACCAATGTGGGAGCGAGCTTGCTCGCGAAGAGGCCGCAAGCCGCGCTGAAGACCTAGCGCTCGTGCAACGCCTCAGCCCGCGCCCGAATGATCGGCTTCAGCAAATAGCTCAACACCGACTTCTTGCCGGTGATGATATCCACCGAAGCGACCATCCCCGGGATGATCAGCAAAGGCTTTTCATCGGTGCCCAAATGGCTGCGCTCAGTGCGTACCTTGATCACGTAATAAGTGGTTTTCTTGTCTTCGTCGGTGATGGTGTCGGCGCCGATCTGCTCAAGCTGCGCCTTGAGCCCGCCGTAAATGGTGTAGTCATAGGCGGTGAATTTGACGATCGCTTCCTGCCCCGGATGCAGGAAGGCGATGTCCTGCGGTCGGATCTTGGCTTCGACCAGCAGGGTGTCGTCCAGCGGTACGATTTCAACCATGTCGCTGCCCGGCTGGATCACGCCGCCGATGGTGTTGACCAGCAGTTTATTGACGATGCCGCGCACTGGCGAGGTGACCAGCGTACGGCTGACGCGGTCTTCCAGCGCCTTGCCGGTGGCCTGGGCCTTGTTCAGATCGGTGCGTGCTTCGTTGAGTTGAGTGAGCGCTTCACTGCGGAATTTGCCACGGGTTTCGTCGATCTTGCGCTGCACTTCCTTGATCGCCGATTCCGCGCGCGGGATGGCCAGCGTGGTCGCGTCGAGCTGGCCGCGGGTTTCCACTTCGGCGCGCTTGAGGCGCAGTACTTCCACCGGCGAGACCGCGCCCTGCGCCACCAAGGGCTCGGACATGTTGATTTCCTGACGCTGCAAGCCAAGTTGCTGACGGTACTGCGCTTGCTTGGAGCTGAACTCACGCAGCTCTTGCTGACGCTGGATCAACTGCTCCTGCAAACCACCGATTTCGTCGTGCAACTGCTGACGACGGCTGATGTACAGCGACTCTTCGCTTTTCGCCTGACCGGGCACGGCTTTGAGCACGTCCTCGGGGAAATTCAGTGGACGATCATCGACCTCCGCGCTCAGGCGCTCGACACGCAGTAGCATCGACAGGCGATCAGCTTCGGTTTCGCCAACGTTGGAAGCAAAACGCGTGTCGTCGAGACGGATCAACGGCGCGCCGGCCTCGACGATCTGACCTTCCTTGACGAACAGCTCGGCGACGATACCGCCCTCCAGGTTCTGGATTTTCTGGATCTTGGAAGACGGAATCGCCTTGCCGTCGCCCTTGGTCACTTCGTCGATCACGGCGAAGTTGGCCCAGAGCATGAGGAACACGAAGAAGCCGATGATCGCCCAGATGGTCAGGCGCACAACGCGCGGTGCGTCTTCGATCAGCGCCTTGTTGACCTCTGGCAGCGGCTGACCCTGCAGCGAGGCAGAGCCCTTGAAGTAGCGACGGATCGACTCCTTGACACCGGACTTAAGCAACACTGATCTGCCCCTTCTTCAACGCTTCCATCACGGCGGCTTTCGGGCCGTCGGCGAGAATCTGCCCGCGATCGATTACCAGCAGGCGATCGACCAGCGACAACAGCGATGCCCGGTGCGTGACCAGCACCACGGTCTTGTTTTCAATCACTGCTGCGAGGCGTTGCTTGAGGCGTTCTTCGCCGGTGTTGTCCATCGCGCTGGTCGGCTCGTCCATCAGCAGAATCGGCGGATTGAGTAACAGCGCCCGGGCCAGCGCGACGTTCTGCCGTTGGCCGCCGGACAGGTTCTGCCCGCGCTCGCCGACTTGCAGCTCGTAACCCTGCGGATGCAGACGAGCGAATTCGTGGACGCCGGCCAGTTCGGCGGCTTGCAGCACCAGCTCGTCTTCGACGTAACGCGCGCCGGACACCAGGTTGTCACGCAGGGTGCCGGACAGCAGCTGAATGTCCTGCGGCACGTACCCGATGTTGTAGCGCAGTTCGCTGACGTCGATCTGACGGATGTCCACGCCGTCGACCAGCAAGGCACCGTCGTCCGGTTGGTACAGGCCCACCAGCAGTTTCGCCAGCGAACTCTTGCCCGAACCGCTGCGGCCAATGATGCCGATCTTCTCGCCGGGACGGATCACCAGGTTGATGTTCTTCAGCGCCGGGTTCTGCTGGTCCGGATAGGTGAAGCTGAGCTGACGGCATTCGATCGCACCCTGCAGAACCTTGCGGCTCAGCGGGCGCTCCTCGAAGTTGCGCTCCTGCGGCAGCTCCATCATCTGGTCGACCGAAGTCATGGTCACCCGCGCCTGTTGATAGCGCGTGAGCAGGCCGGACAGCGACGCCAGCGGGCTGAGGGCGCGGCCACTGAGCATGTAGCAGGCAATCAGCCCGCCCATGCTCAGGTTACCGGCGATGATCTGGTAGACGCCGAAGACGATCATGATCACCCCCGCCAGTTGCTGGATCAGCAGGGTGATGTTCATCGCCAGACCGGAAAGCATTTTCACTCGCAGCTCGAGGCGGCTAAGGGTGCCGATGGTCTGCTCCCACTGATACTGGCGCTCGCTTTCGGCGTTGTTGACCTTGACCGCGTCGAGGCCGGCGAGGGTTTCGATCAGGCTCGACTGGCGCTCGGCGCCCAGTGCCATGGTCCGCTCCATGGTCGCGATCAAGGGCTTCTGCAAGGCGTAGCCGATCAGCAGGGCAATCGGGAACGCCAGCACCGGAATCCATACCAGATGCCCGCCGAGAATGGCGATGACGATGAAAATCAGAATGGTGAACGGCAGGTCGATCAGGCTGGTCAGGGTCAGCGAGGCGAGAAAGTCGCGCAGGCTCTGAAACTCATGGATGTTCTGCGCGAAGCTGCCGACCCGCGCCGGGCGGTATTTCATCGCCATGCCGACGATGCGTTCGAACAGCGTCGCCGAGATGATCAGGTCGGTTTTCTTGCCGGCCAGGTCCAGGCACAGACTGCGCAGGCTTTTCAGAATCAGGTCGAAGATGTACGCGCCGGTAATGCCCAGCGCCAGCACCCACAGGGTTGCTTCGGCCTGGTTCGGCACCACGCGGTCGTAGACGTTCATCACGAACAGCGGCGCGGCCATGGCGATGATGTTAATCAGGAAACTCGCCGCGATCGCATCGGCGTACAACCAGCGCGAACGCTTGAGGGTGTCACGGAACCACGAGCGTGCGCGAGGGATCAGCGTGCCGTGGTTGACGTCGAATTTGTGTTGCGGCTGAGCGAAGAACACTTTGCCGGTGTAATCGTCGCTCAGCAGTTCGCGGCTGACCACCGATTCGCCGCCATCGCTTTCGCTGAGCAGCACTCGCGCATCGTTGTCGCCCTGCCAGCCGAGCAGAACGGCGCTGCGGCCATCCTTGAGCAGCAACAGCGCGGGCATGGCGATCGCCGGAATCTCTTCGAGCTTGCGCTGCAACACCCGCCCCTGCAGCCCGGCGCGGGCCGCTGCGCGTGGCAGCAACTCGACACTCAAACGTTGTTTGGGCAGCGGCAGGCCGGTGGTCAGCATCGCCGCGCTGGCAGGCTTCTGGTGCAGCATGCACAGGGCGAGCAGACCATCCAGCAGCGGATCGTCGTGCAACGCGCGTGGATCATGGCTGAGTTGAACTCGACTGACTTCTGATTCCACGCTCGACACTCTTTAACAGTTGGAAGGGATAACTCAGTTCATCCCAGGCAGCTGAACCTTGGGCTTCACGTCGTTCTGCACAACGGATGCCAACGGCGCGACCACTCCCTGGCTTTTGAGCAATTGGCCCATGGTCGCCTTGATTCGGTACTGAGTAAATAACTGGACGTTTTTGATTTCCGCCAGACGGCGCGAGGCGGTGAACAGTTCGTTTTCGCTGTCGAGCAAGTCCAGCAGGGTGCGTTCGCCGAGGCTGAATTGACGCTGGTAGGCGGTGCGCACCGAGGTGCTGTGATCGACGTATTGCTGGGCGATCGGCACCTGCGCGTTGGCGTTGTTCAGGGCGTTCCAGGCCAGGCCCAGCTCTTCGTTCAACTGGCGCAAAGCGTTGTTGCGGATGTCCAGCGCCTGATTGGCCAGGTACGACTTGGATTCCAGATCAGCCTTGTTGCTGCCACCGGAATACAGGTTGAAGCGCATGCGCAGCATGGCCTGCCACTCGTTGTTGTGGCCATTCTGGCCGTCAAGATCGTTGTCGGCGGTGCGGCCCAGTTCGGCGTCGAAGCGTGGGTAGAACGTCGATTTGGCCGTGGCGAACTGCTTCTCGGCAGCGGCAATATCCGACTCGGCGGAACGCAGGATCGGGCTATTTTCCAGCATCTGTGCGCGGGCCTCGTTGAGGTTGGCCGGCATCATTGCCATGAACGGCGCCGGGCGCTCCAGTTGATCGGGCATCTGACCCACGGCGCTGAGGAAATTGGTTTCCGAGTCGGCGAGGTTGGTCTGCTCGGTGATCAGGTTGTTGCGGGCCTGGGCCATCCGCGCTTCGGCCTGATCAAGATCGGCGCCACTGCCCACGCCGCGCTGGGTGCGCAACTGGATCTGGTCATAGATGCGCTGGTGGCTTTTGAGGTTTTCCTCGGCCAGACGCACGAATTCGCGGCGGGTCAGCACGTCCAGATAAACCTGGGCGACGGTCAGCGCGGTGCGCTCGGAAGTGCCAAGCAGCGAGTAGGCGCGTGAGCTGACGTTGGCTTGTTGACGCGCAACTTCGTTGGAGGTCGCAAAACCGTCAAAAACCATTTGCGAGAGACGTAAACTTGACTCGCTGCGGGTTAACGTCTCCCAGTGATTACCGCCACTGTTCGCTCGGGTCGTCACGCTATCGGTGCCCTCACGACCGTAACCGCCCAGCAGATCAACCTTGGGCAGGTATCCGCCCTTCGCCGCCTTCAGCTGGTAATCCGCCGCTAATCGACTGTTAACCCCCGCCTGAATCTCCGGATGGACATCCAGCGCCTGTTGCATGGCTTCTGGTAAGGATTGTGCTTGTACAAAAGAGGCGGCGAGGGCGAAGGGAGCGGCAAGGAGCAAAAGCGAACGCATGGTTGGAATTTCCCAGAACTTCTTGTCTTGAATCACAGCAAAAACGTGGCGCTGCGTCGGATGATGGCAACCCGAAAGACCGTATGTCGGAAAGTTCAAAAGAGGAACTGGATGACACGCTGAAGGACAGGTCGCCGCGGAAATATCAATGTGACATTAGTGGGGCGATTGTTTAGGATGGCTCCCAGAAGGTCAATAGTTTGGCATAAAGTTAATCGCGATAATTTATAGCCAGATTATTGACGGAAATACAGCGCCAATAAGTTATCCATTTATAGAAAGTACGTCCAGACTGAAGTGGCGCCGACGCCCGTCAGGTCCATGGAAGTCAACTGATGTGACACCCCGGAGAGTCTTCAATGAGCAGTGTTGTTGCCGTCGTCAAAAGCATTGTCGGTCAGGTTTTCGTGGTGTCCCCAGAGGGCGTGCGTCGCGTACTCGTTGAAGGCGATCGCCTGTATGTTGGCGATCAGATCGACACCGGTCTGTCCGGCGCCGTGTCGCTGGAATTGGCCGATGGCCGCACCCTTGACCTGGGTCGCGATACGCAGTGGAGCGCCAATGCGCCCGACTCCAGCACCGACCTGGCCGAAGCCACCGCGCAAGCTGCGCCATCGGTTGAAGAACTGCAGCAAGCCATCGCCGCCGGCGTCGACCCGACCACCGCGCTTGAATCCACCGCTGCAGGCCCGACTGCCGCAGGTACCGGCGGTGCTGCCGGCGGTGGTCACAGCTTCGTCATGCTCGACGCCACCGCTGGCCGCGTCGATCCGACCATTGGCTTCCCCACGGCGGGCATCAATTCTGCCGCGCAAGCTGCGCAGGACACCACCGGCGGCCTGACCACCGATACCACCACCAATGCGCTGCGTGATTCGACCCTGAGCCTCAGCGCCACGCCGACTATCACCGAAGCGGGCGGCGTGCTTGTGTACACCGCGACCCTGACCCAGGCGCCGCTGACTGACCTGACCATTAACCTGTCCAACGGCGCAGTGATCGTCATCCCGGCCGGCGCCACCATTGGCACCGTCAACGTGCCGCTGGCACCGAACGACACGGTCTATAACGACCAGACCCAAATCGACGTGACCGTCACCGGCACCACCGGCGGCAACGGCATCACCGTGACCCCGCCGAACATTCCGGCGACCACGCAAGTCACCGACACCGTCGATACCACTACCGTCACTCTGACGGCTGGCTCGAGCGTGACTGAAGGTGGCCAGATTACCTACACCGCGACGCTGACTAACCCGGCGCAAACTCCGGTGACCGTCACCCTGTCGAACGGTTCGACCATCACCATCGGCGCTGGTCAGACGACCGGTACCGTCAATGTGCCGACAGCGGCCAATGACGTTTACAACAATGGCAGCACCGTCAGCACCACGATCACCGGCGCTACCGGCGGTAACTTTGAAAATCTGGTGCCGAACGCGACACCAGCAGTCACCACGATTACTGACTCGGTCGACAACACCGGCCTGACCCTGACAGCGACCAACAACATCGTTGAAGGCGGTCAGATCACTTACACCGCAACACTGACCAATCCGGCGCAGACGCCGGTGACCGTCACCCTGTCCAACGGCTCGACCATCACCATTGCAGCCGGCGAAACCGTTGGCACCGTCAACGTGCCGACAGCGGCCAATGACGTTTACAACAATGACACTACAGTCAGCACCACGATCACGGGCGCTACCGGCGGCAACTTCGAGAACCTGGTGCCGAACGCGACACCAGCCGTTACCACCATTACCGACTCGGTCGATAACACCGGCCTGACACTGACCGCGACCAACAACATTGTCGAAGGCGGTCAGATCACTTACACCGCGACACTGACCAATCCGGCGCAGACGCCGGTGACCGTCACCCTGTCGAACGGTTCGACCATCACCATTTCAGCCGGCGAAACCGTTGGCACCGTCAATGTGCCGACAGCGGCAAATGACGTTTACAACAATGGCACTACAGTCAGCACCACGATCACCGGCGCTACCGGCGGTAACTTTGAAAATCTGGTGCCGAACGCGACACCAGCCGTTACCACCATTACCGACTCGGTCGATAACACCGGCCTGACCCTGACCGCGACCAACAACATCGTCGAAGGCGGTCAGATCACTTACACCGCGACCCTGACTAACCCGGCGCAAACCCCGGTAACCGTCACCCTGTCGAACGGCTCGACCATCACCATTGCAGCCGGCGAAACCGTTGGCACCGTTAACGTGCCGACAGCGGCCAATGACGTTTACAACAATGGCACTACAGTCAGCACCACGATCACGGGCGCTACCGGCGGCAACTTTGAAAATCTGGTGCCGAACGCGACACCAGCAGTCACCACGATTACTGACTCGGTCGACAACACCGGCCTGACACTGACCGCGACCAACAACATCGTCGAAGGCGGTCAGATCACTTACACCGCGACGCTGACCAACCCGGCGCAAACCCCGGTGACCGTCACCCTGTCGAACGGCTCGACCATTACCATTGCGGCTGGCGAAACCGTTGGTACCGTTAACGTGCCGACAGCGGCCAACGACGTGTACAACAATGGCAGCACCGTCAGCACCACCATCACTGGCGCTACCGGCGGCAATTTCGAAAACCTGGTGCCAAGCAACACGCCTGCGGTCACCACCATTACCGACTCGGTCGATGACACTGGCCTGACCCTGACCGCGACCAACAACATCGTTGAAGGCGGTCAGATCACTTACACCGCGACTTTGACCAACCCGGCGCAAACCCCGGTGACCGTCACCCTGTCCAACGGCTCCACCATTACCATTGCAGCTGGTGAGACCATCGGCACCGTGAACGTGCCGACAGCGGCCAACGACGTGTACAACAATGGCAGCACCGTCAGCACCACCATCACTGGCGCTACCGGCGGCAATTTCGAAAACCTGGTG
>NZ_JBITTW010000004.1:0-32448 GCF_044542195.1 Pseudomonas sp. NPDC079367 | reverse complement strand
TGCCAAGCAACACGCCTGCGGTCACCACCATCACCGACTCGGTCGATGACACTGGCCTGACCCTGACTGCGACGAATAACATCGTCGAAGGCGGCCAGATCACTTACATCGCGACGCTGACCAACGCCGCTGGGTCGCCAGTGACCGTGACCTTGTCGAACGGCGCCGTAATCACCATCAAAGCAGGCGAAACCACCGGCACCGCAACCGTTCCGGCACCATCCGATGACGTCTACAAAGACTCCGGTTCCGTGCAAGCCACGATCAAAACCGCTACCGGTGGCAACTTCGAGAACCTGGTACCGAGCACTGATCCAGCGGTGACGACTGTCACCGACACCATCGACACTTCGACGGTCAAATTGACCGCCGACACCTCGGTCGCTGAAGGCGGCACCGTCACCTACACCGCCACTGTCGGCGCGCCCGTCACCGGCTCGCCTGTTGTCGTGACATTGGCCAACGGCCAGAACATCACCATCGCCGTCGGCCAGACCACCGGCAGCGTTACCACCCCCGTATCGAATGACGTCCAGATCGGTCATGCCCCGCTGACCAACTCGATCACCAACCTCAGCGGCGGCAACTACGAGAATCTGATCGCCGACGAGACTCCGGTCAGCACCACCGTGACCGACACCGTCGACACCACCAGCGTCGCGCTGACTGCCACCGGCAATGTCAACGAAGGCGGGCAAATCACCTACACCGCGACGCTGAGCAATCCGGCCGGTACGCCGGTAACCGTCAATCTGAGCAACGGCTCGGTCATCACTATTGAAGCAGGCAAGACCACCGGCACTGTGACCATTCCGGCACCTGCCGATGACGTTTACAAGGACGCTGGCAAAGTCGAAGTGACCATCAAGGACGCCACCGGTGGCAACTTCGAGAGTCTGGTGCCGAGCACTACGCCAGCGGTGACCAACGTCGCCGACACCGTCAACACCACCCATCTGACCCTTAGCGCAGAAAGCTATGTGCTCGAAGGCGCTTCGATCACTTACACCGCAACGCTGACCAACGCCGCGCAGACGCCGGTGACCGTCAACCTGAGCAATGGCCAGACCATCACCATCGAAGCCGGCAAGACCAGCGGTTCGGTAACCATCGACGCGCCGAGCGACGACGTCTACAAGGACGTCAGCAAGCTCACCGTGACCATGACCGACGCCAGCGGTGGCAACTTTGAAAGACTCGACGTCAGCAAGACCCCGGTCAGCACCACGGTCAACGACACCGTCGACACAACCGCACTGACCCTGACCGCCAGCGATACCGTCAGCGAAGGTGGCCAGATCACTTACACCGCGACCCTGAGCAACCCGGCCGGCACTGCGATGACCGTGACCCTGGCCAACGGCGCGGTGATCAACATCGCTGCCGGTGCTACCAGCGGCTCGGTAAATTTCCCGGCGCCCGCCAATACGCCGTACATCGATGGCAGCAACGTGCGGACGGCGATCGCCAGCCACAGCGGCGGCGACTTCGAGCGCGTCGAGGCCGATCGTTCGGCTGTGGTGACCAAAGTCACCGACGCCGTCGACACCACCAACATCAGCCTGAGCGCCACCGGTAGCGTTGCCGAGGGCGGCTCGATCGTCTACACCGCGACCCTGAGCAATCCGGCCGGCACCGCCATGAGCGTGACCCTGAGCAACGGCGCGGTGATCAACATTGCCAAGGGTGCGAGCACTGGCACTGCGACCATCGCCGCGCCCGCCGATGACGTGTACAAGGACGCCGGCAAGGTCGATGCGAGCATCACCAAAACCAGCGGCGGCAACTTTGAAAATCTGCTGGTCGACAAGACCCCGGCAGTCACCAACGTGACTGACACCATCGACAACAGCACCGTTTCGCTGACCGCCAGCGCCAGCGCGGTCGAAGGTGGCGTGGTCGTCTACACCGCGTCCGTGACTGCATCGGTCACCGGTTCACCGGTAGTAGTTACCCTGTCCAACGGCCAGACCATTACCATTCCGGTCGGCGCCAGCAGTGCCAGCGTCAACTTCACTGCGCCGAACGATGCACAGGCCGGCGGCAACACCCTGAGCGTGAAAATCGACGGCGCCAGCGGTGGCAATTACGAAAATCTCGTCGCCGATCAGACCCCGGCGGTGACCTCGGTGACTGACGTTGCCGACACCACTAGCCTGTCGTTGTCCGCCACCGGCTCGGTGGCCGAGGGCGGTTCGATTGTCTACACCGCGACCCTGAGCAACCCGGCCGGCACGCCAGTGACCGTGAGCCTGAGCAACGGCGCGGTGATCACCATCGAGGCCGGCAAAACCACCGGCACCGTCACCGTTCCGGCACCTGCCGATGACGTCTACAAAGACGCCGGCAAAGTCGAAGTCACGATCAAGGACGCCACTGGCGGCAACTTTGAAAACCTGGTGCCGAGCACCACGCCAGCGGTTACCGATGTCACCGACACCGTCGATACCTCGACGGTCAAACTGACCTCCACCGAAACTGCGGCCGAAGGTGGCACCGTCACCTACACCGCCACCGTCGGCGCGCCGGTCACCGGTTCGCCTGTGGTCGTGACCCTGGCCAACGGTCAGAACATCACCATCGAAGTCGGCAAGACCAGCGGCAGCGTGAGCACTACCGCGCCGAACGACGTCCTCGCCGGCCACGCGCCGCTGACCAACTCGATCACCAACGTCAGCGGCGGTAACTTCGAAAACCTTGTTGCCGACCAGACCCCGGTCAGCACCACCGTGACCGACACCGTCGACACCACCAACCTGTCGCTCAGCGCGACCGGCGCGGTGAACGAAGGCGGCCAGATCACCTACACCGCGACGCTGACCAACCCGGCCGGCACTCCAGTGACCGTAACGCTGAGCAATGGCGCAACGATCACCATCGAGGCCGGCAAAACCACCGGCACCGTGACCGTCGATGCACCGAAAGACGACGTCTACAAAGACGCCGGCAGCGTTGAAGCGACCATCCAGAGTGCAACGGGCGGCAACTTCGAAAATCTGGTTACCAGCAAAGCGCCAGCGGTGACCACGGTCAACGACACCATCGACACTTCCACCGTATCGCTGAGCGCCACTGCGAACGTCGCCGAAGGCGAAACCGTGGTCTACACCGCGACCGTGGGCGCGCCAGTGACCGGCTCGCCGGTGATCGTCAGCCTGTCCAACGGCCAGACCATCACCATCGCCGTCGGTGAAACCACCGGCAGTGTCAACTACGTCGCGCCGAACAGCCCGCTGGCGGGCGGCAGCTCGTTGAGCGTGACCATCGATGGCGCCACGGGCGGCAATTACGAAAAACTGGTGGTCGACGGCAAGTCTGCCGATACCGTCGTATCGGACACCACCGACACCACCAACCTGAACCTGACCGCTAGCGATTCGGTAGCCGAAGGCGGCCAGATCACCTACACCGCGACATTGACCAACGCCGCTGGCTCACCAGTGACCGTGACCTTGTCGAACGGCGCTGTTATCACCATCAAGGCTGGCGAAACCACCGGCACCGCAACCGTTCCTGCACCGACCGATGACGTCTACAAGGACGCCGGCTCCGTCCAGGCAACGATCACCAGCGCTACCGGCGGCAATTTCGAGAACCTCGTTCCGAGTACTGCTCCGGCCGTGACGACAGTCACCGACACCATCGACACTTCGACGGTCAAACTGACCGCCGATACCTCGGTCGCTGAAGGTGGCACCGTGACTTACACCGCCACGGTTGGCGCTCCGGTCACCGGTTCGCCAGTGGTCGTGACTCTGGCCAACGGCCAATCCATCACCATCGGCGTCGGTCAGACTACCGGCACTGCAACCGCTGTGGCTCAGAACGATGCGCTGACAGACAATGCGCCGATCACCAACTCGATCACTGGCGTGAGCGGCGGTAATTTCGAAGATCTGGTTGCGGACAAGACTCCGGTCTCGACTTCTGTAACCGACGTTTCCGACACTACAAATCTGTCGCTGAGTGCGACCGGTTCCGTGGCCGAAGGTGGTCAGATCACCTACACCGCGACATTGACCAACGCCGCTGGCTCACCAGTGACCGTGACTCTGTCGAACGGCGCTGTGATCATCATCGACGCGGGTAAAACCATCGGCACCGTGACCGTCGACGCACCGAAAGACGACGTCTATAAAGATGCCGGCAAAGTCGAAGTGACCATCGAGAATGCGACCGGCGGCAACTTCGAGAATCTGGTACCAAGCGCGGTTCCAGCAGTGACCAATGTCACTGACACCATCGATACGTCGACCGTCAAATTGACCGCCGACACTTCGGTCGCTGAAGGCGGCACCGTGACCTACACCGCCACGGTTGGCGCGCCTGTTACCGGTTCGCCAGTGGTCGTGACCCTGGCCAACGGCCAATCCATCACCATCGCGGTCGGTCAAACTACTGGCACTGCAACCGCTGTGGCTCAGAACGATGCGCTGACAGGCAATGCGCCGATCACCAACTCGATCACTGGCGTGAGCGGCGGCAATTTCGAAGATCTGGTGGCGGATAAAACACCGGTTTCGACTGCAGTCAGCGACGTTACCGACACAACAAATCTGTCGCTGAGTGCGACCGGTTCTGTGGCTGAAGGTGGTTCGATTGTGTACACCGCGACCCTGACCAACGCCGCTGGCTCGCCAGTGACCGTAACGCTGAGCAATGGCGCAACGATCACCATCGAGGCCGGCAAAACCACCGGCACCGTGACCGTCGATGCTCCGAAAGACGACGTCTACAAAGATGCTGGCTCCGTGCAAGCCACGATCACCAGCGCTACCGGTGGCAATTTCGAAAACCTGGTGCCGAGCTCGGTTCCAGCCGTGACCAGTGTCACCGACACCATCGACACTTCGACGGTCAAATTGACCGCCGACACTTCGGTCGCTGAAGGCGGCACCGTGACCTACACCGCCACGGTTGGCGCGCCTGTTACTGGCTCGCCTGTTGTCGTGACCCTGGCCAACGGCCAATCCATCACCATCGCGGTCGGTCAAACTACTGGCACTGCAACCGCTGTTGCTCAGAACGATGCGCTGACTGGCAATGCGCCGATCACCAACTCGATCACTGGCGTAACCGGAGGCAACTTCGAAGATCTGGTGGCGGACAAAACTCCAGTTTCGACTTCTGTCACCGACGTTGCCGACACTACAAATCTGTCGCTCAGCGCGACCGGCTCGGTGGTCGAAGGTGGTCAGATCACCTATACCGCGACATTGACCAACGCCGCTGGCTCACCAGTGACCGTAACCCTGTCTAACGGCGCTGTGATCACCATCAAGGCTGGCGAAACCACCGGCACCGCAACCGTTCCGGCACCATCCGATGACGTCTACAAAGACTCCGGTTCCGTGCAAGCCACGATCAAAACTGCGACCGGTGGCAACTTCGAGAACCTGGTGCCAAGCACTGCTCCAGCCGTGACGACTGTCACCGACACCATCGACACCTCGACCGTCAAGCTGACCGCCGACACTTCGGTCGCTGAAGGCGGCACCGTGACCTACACCGCTACGGTTGGCGCGCCTGTTACTGGCTCGCCTGTTGTCGTGACCCTGGCCAACGGCCAATCCATCACCATCGCGGTCGGTCAAACTACTGGCACTGCAACCGCTGTGGCTCAGAACGATGCGCTGACAGGCAACGCTCCGATCACCAACTCGATCACTGGCGTGAGCGGCGGCAATTTCGAAGATCTGGTGGCGGATAAAACACCGGTTTCGACCACTGTTACGGATGTTGCCGACACCACCAACCTGTCGCTGAGTGCGACCGGTTCCGTGGCCGAAGGTGGTCAGATCACCTACACCGCGACATTGACCAACGCCGCTGGCTCACCAGTGACCGTGACCTTGTCGAACGGCGCTGTGATTACCATCAAAGCAGGCGAAACCACCGGCACCACGACCGTTGCTGCACCATCCGATGACGTCTATAAAGACTCCGGTTCTGTGCAGGCGACGATCGCCAGCGCTACCGGTGGCAACTTCGAAAATCTGGTGCCGAGCTCGGTTCCAGCGGTGACCAGTGTCACCGACACCATCGACATTTCGACGGTCAAACTGACCGCCGATACTTCGGTCGCTGAAGGCGGCACCGTGACTTACACCGCCACGGTTGGCGCGCCTGTTACCGGTTCGCCAGTGGTCGTGACCCTGGCCAACGGCCAATCCATCACCATCGGCGTCGGTCAGACTACCGGCACTGCAACCGCTGTGGCTCAGAACGATGCGCTGACAGGCAACGCCCCGATCACCAACTCGATCACTGGCGTGAGCGGCGGCAATTTCGAAGATCTGGTGGCGGATAAAACACCGGTTTCGACCACTGTTACGGATGTTGCCGACACCACCAATCTGTCGCTGAGTGCGACCGGTTCCGTGGCCGAAGGTGGTCAGATCACCTACACCGCGACATTGACCAACGCCGCCGGCACACCAGTGACCGTAACGCTGAGCAATGGCGCAACGATCACCATCGAGGCCGGCAAAACCACCGGCACCGCCACCGTTGCTGCACCGACCGATGACGTCTACAAAGACTCCGGTTCCGTGCAAGCCACGATCAAAACTGCGACCGGTGGCAATTTCGAAAACCTGGTGCCGAGCACCACGCCAGCAGTGACCAGCGTCACCGACACCATCGACACCACCACCGTAAAACTGAGCGCAACCGCCACAGCGGCCGAAGGCGGCAACGTCGTCTACACCGCAACCGTCGGCGCACCCGTCACCGGTTCGCCAGTTGTCGTGACGTTGGCCAACGGCCAGAACATCACCATCGCCGTCGGCCAGACCACCGGCACGGTAACTGCCGTCGCACCGAACGATGCGCTGACGGGTAACGCTCCGCTGACCAACTCGATTACTAACGTAACCGGCGGTAATTTCGAAAATCTCATCGCCGACAAGACCCCGGTCAGCACCACCGTGACCGATACCGTCGACACCACCAACCTGTCGCTCAGCGCGACCGGCTCGGTAGCCGAAGGTGGCCAGATCACCTACACCGCGACTCTGAGCAACGCCGCCGGCTCGCCAGTCACCGTGACCTTGTCGAACGGCGCTGTGATCACCATCAAGGCAGGCGAAACCAGCGGCGCCGTGAACGTTTCAGCGCCAGCAGACGACGTCTACAAAGACGCCGGCTCGGTCCAGGCAACGATCAAAACCGCGACCGGCGGTAACTTCGAAAATCTGGTACCGAGCACCACGCCCGCGGTGACCACTGTTACCGACACCGTCGACACCACCACCGTCAGCATCACTGGCAGCAGCTCGGTGACCGAAGGCCAGACCGCCAGCTACACCGTCAGCCTCAATCATCCGGCGCAGACCGAAGTGACGCTGAAAATCGTCTACAGCGGCACCGCTGCCGACGGTTCGGACTTCACCGGCGTGTACACCGTGAAGATCCCGGCGGGCGCCAGCAGCGCGCAATTCAATGTCGCCACCCTCGATGACAAAATCACCGAAGGCAGCGAGAACTTCGTGGTCAAGATCGATTCGGCCACCGGCGGCAACTTCGAGAACCTCGCGGTCAGCGGCACCAATGGCAGCGTCAGCACCTCGATCATCGACAACGATGCGCCACCGGTGCTCGATCTGGACGCCAACAACTCCAGCGGTGCGACCGGTGCCGATTACAAAGTGACGTTCACCGAGAACACCCCGGGCGCCGGCGTGTCGATCGCTGACACCGACCTCAGCATCACCGACCCGGACAGCACGATGCTGGCCGGTGCCACCGTGGTGCTGACCAACCGTCAGGACGGCGATGCGCTGAATCTGGGCAACAGCGTCAACGGCATCATCATCAATGCCAACAGCACCAACGGCACGGTGACCCTGACGCTCTCGGGTAACGCGACCCTGGCCGACTACATGCAGGCCATCAAGAACATCAGCTTCACCAACAGCAGCGAAAACCCGAGCACCGTGCCGCGCGTCATCACCGTGACCGTGACCGATGGCGGCAACTACTCGAACACCGCGACGACCACGGTCAACGTGGTGGCGGTCAACGATGCACCGGTCGCTGCGCCGAGCAATGTCACCGGCACCGAAGACACGCCGCTGGTACTCGGCTGGTCGACCTTCGGTGTCAGCGATGTCGACAGCCCGGCGAGCAGGCTGGGTATCAAGATCACTCAACTGCCGGGCGAGGGCAAACTGCAGTATCTGGATGGCTCGACCTGGAAGGATGTTGCCAACAACCAGACCTTCAGCAAGGTCGACATCGACGCCGGCAAGCTGCGTTTCCTGCCGGATGCCAACGAGTCGGGGGCCGACGGTTATGGCGGCACCGGTCTGGGCAACAATCAGTCGGATTACGCACAGATCGGCTTCCAGCCTACCGATGGCCAGGTGCTGGGCAGCACCGGCACGGTGAAGATCGACATCACGCCAGTGGCGGATGCGCCGACCGTGGCCGTGGCCGACAACAGCGTTAAATCCACTGGCCTGATCAAGGAAGTCTGGACCGGTCTGTCGGGCCTGGGCACTGACGGCAGCGGCGCCAACTCGACCACCCTGAAAAACGTCATCGACGCGGCCGGCAAACCGAACTCCAGCACTGGCGTCACCAACGTGCAGTCTGACGGCAGCGTGGCCGCCGGTACGGCGTCGAAGACCTCTGGCCTGATCTATCTGGAAGCCGGCAAGACCTACAGCTTCAGCGGCATCGCCGATGACAGCCTGCTGATCACCATCGGCGGCAAGAGCGTGGCTTCCGGGACCTGGGGCGCGGGCGGTGCGATCAACGGTTCGTTCACCCCGACCACCAGCGGTTACTACACCCTCGACATCTACCACCACAACCAGAGCGGCCCGGGCAGCTATGACGTCAATCTGTCGGTCAATGGCAGCACGCCGATCGACCTGAGCAACGCCGGCGTGCCGATCTACACCGGTGTGCAGGATCTGATCAACTCGGGCGTCACCGTCTCCGATCTGCACGGCGCCAATGGCGAAGGCTATTACGACGGCTACAAGCTCAACACCGGCGCCGAGGGCACCACGGTGAAACTCTCGGCGATCAGCACCGCGCTGACCGACACCGACGGCTCGGAAACCCTGAGCGTGAAGATCAGCGGCGCACCGGTCGGTTCGGTGCTCAGCGATGGCGCGGGTCATACCTTCACCGTTAGCGCGAGCAATGGCGAAGCCAATGTCACCGGCTGGAACCTCGGTTCTCTGACCGTGACCCCGCCGACCTACTACAACGGCCAGTTCAATCTCACCGTAACCTCGACGTCCACCGAGCAGGTCGGCGGCTCGGCGAGCAGCACCGCGACCATTCCGGTCACGGTAGTGCCTGCGGTGTACAACGCAGTCACCGCCACCTCGGGTGACGACAACGTCACCGGCACCGACGCCAACGACATCATCGTCGCTGATATCGGCGGCCTGACCGTGGTGCCGGGCACCAACTACAACATTGCGTTCATGGTCGACAGCTCGGGCAGCATGAGCACCTCATCGCTGAACGCTGCGAAAGACTCGCTGACCTCGGTGTTCAACAGCCTCAAGCAAAGCCTGGGCGGCAGCAACTCGGGCACGGTGAACATCTTCCTGGTGGACTTCGACACCCAGGTCAATAAATCGGTGTCGGTGAATCTCAACGACCCGAACGCGCTCACGTTGCTCAAAGCCGTACTCAATTCGATGGGCTCCGGCGGCGGTACCAACTACGAAGACGTGTTCAAAACCACGGCTAACTGGTTCCAGAGTGCCGACGCCGTGGCCAACACCGGGGCGAAGAACCTCACGTACTTCATCACCGACGGCCAGCCGACTTACTACCAGAGCGGCGAGCAGACCAACCCGACCCTGTATGGCAACGTGAAACTCGACAGCGTGGTGAACACCAGCAACTACAAGCAGGGCGACGCGTTCAGCACCTATATCGACAACACGCATTACCTGACCATCAATAGCGCCGGTAGCGTTGTGCTGCAAACCTACAGTTCGTGGTGGGGCTGGAGCAGCGAGACCCTGGGCACGATCCATGCGCAGGGCGACGGCACTTATGAGTTGTCGAGCCTGGCGGGTACCGGCAACAGCACCAACTCGTACACGACCAGTAACTCGACCAGTGGCTTTGCCTTGCTGAGCGGTCTGTCGAATGTCGAAGCCATCGGCCTGAACAGTGGCGTCAGTCTCAACGACCTCAAGCCGTACGATTCGGACAAAACGCCGCAAACCAATATCGATCCGAAAGACCTGGCCAACTCGATCATCGGTCACACCGAAGCCACGATGCCGGGTAACGACACCGTCAACGGTGGCGACGGCAATGACATCCTGTTCGGCGATCTGGTCAGCTTCAACGGCATTGCCGGCGAGGGTTACCAGGCGATGCAGGCGTTCGTCGCCAAGGAAACCGGCGTCGACGTCAGCAAAGTCAGCACCAGCAACGTGCACCAGTACATCACCGAGCACTATCAGGCGTTCGATGTGTCCGGCGCGCACGATGGCAACGACACGCTGCTCGGTGGCGCAGGCAATGACATCCTGTTCGGCTCGGGCGGTATTGACCTGCTCGACGGCGGCAAGGGCAATGACATCCTGCTCGGCGGCACCGGCAACGACACGCTGATCGGCGGTCAGGGCAACGACATCCTCATCGGTGGTTCAGGTGGCGACACCTTCGTCTGGAAATCGGGCGATACCGGTAACGATGTGATCAAGGATTTCAAAGCCAGCGAAGGCGACCGCATCGACCTGCGCGACCTGTTGCAAGGCGAGACCGGCAGCACGATCGACAACTTCCTGAAGATCACCACAGTCGATGGCACGTCGTCGCTGCAAGTCAGCTCGGCGGGCAAATTCAACTCAGGCGATGCCGCCGCGGCAACGCCGGACGTGACGATCAAACTGGAAGGCAACAACTGGGCGAGCGCCAATCTGCACAACCTGATTGCCGGCAGCGATCCGACTATCAAGGTCGACCACAACAATAGCTGAGGCTGAAACCAAAACGGCCGCCTCCGATGAGGCGGCCGTCGCGTTTGCGGGCAATGCAGCGGTGACGATTCCATCGTCGCCCCGCATACTGGCGCGCAGTTGGCTATGCTGCTGACAGCATGACGCTGTTCATTTGTGAGGGATGCTCAATGTTTTACGTGCAACGCGATGCGCAGGGCCAGTTGATTCGCGTGGAAGCTGCGGCGTACGCCGAGGCTACGGAAACGCTGCCCGCCGACAACCATGAAATTCAGGCGTGGTACGCCAACGAAGCCGTGGAAAACAGCCTCAAACAGCTCAAGCAGAGCGACTTTGAAATGATTCGGGTACTCGACGACCTGATTCAGGTGTTGACCCAGAAAGGCGTGATCCGCGTCACCGACCTGCCGGCGGCGGCCCAGGCCAAACTGATGGACCGAACCCAGGCGCGGGAAGCGCTGGGCGGGTTGAGCCAGTTGATCGATGAGGATGAGGGTGGGTTGATCTGATTTCGCTGCAGTGATCGTTCCCACGCTCCGCGTGGAAATGCATCAAGGGACGCTATGCGTTCCAGCCACACCGCTCAAACATCGTTGTGACGCAGAGCGTCACGGGCTGCATTCCCACGCAGAGCGTGGGAACGATCAGGTCAGGCCCAGGGCTTCGGCTCACCGAGCAACTGTCCCTGCACGCCATACAAGCCCATCTCGCGAATCACCGACAACTCCCCTTCAGTCTCGACCCGTTCGGCAATCAGCGGCAGATCGATGCTGTGCGCTGCGCGCTGGATCGCTTCGATGAACAGGCGCTTGTCGCTTTCCTGATCGATCGCGCGGATGTAGCTGCCATCGATCTTCAAGTACGCCAGACCCAACCGCGCCAGGTTGCCGATCATGCTGAAGCGCCCGCCGAAGCGCTGCAGGCTCAGCGAGAAACCGAGCTCGCGCAGGCGTCGGGTCAACTGCTCCAGCACCGCCTGTTCAGGCAATTGCTCCTCGCCGATTTCCAGGGTCAGACGCGCGCCGAGGTTGGAATGCGCGCGCAGAATCTCGAAGACTTTGTTCAGCGCCGGCGGGTCGGCCAGCGTCGCCGAGGACAGGTTCAGCGCCAGCGAATCCTCGTGCTCCTTCATTTGCTCAAGCACGCGTTCGAGCATCAGCCGATCGAGCCGCGCGGTCCAGCCGAAGCGCTCCAGCCACGGCAGAAAGCGCCCGGCGGGAATGGTCTGGCCCTGCTCGTCGAGCAAGCGCGACAGCACCTTGTAATGCAACACCAGCTGCGTGTCTTGCGCAGCGACTACCGGCTGGAAGTACAACTCGAAACGCTGCTGACTCAAGGCCTGGTCCAGCAATCGATGCCAGGCGTGGTGATCGTCGCCGACCTCCGCCACCAGACTCTGATCGATGCACGCCCAGTTTTGCTCGCCCTGCCCTTCAGCCTGAGCCAAAGCCTGATCGCCCAACGTCAACACCGCTTGCGGCGAGTCACCGTGCGCAAACGGCGCCAGCCCGATACACGCCACCGCCGGCACATCGGTCGCGCCAGTGGCATGCAGGCTGCTCAACGCATTGTCCAGATTCTGCGCCAACTGCAACGCTTCTTCACGCACCAGCCCGGGTGCGAGTACGGCGAATTCACCGCCGCGAATACGCGTGACCAGATCCTGGGTTTGTGGATATCGGGCGCATTCGCGGGTCAGTTGCTCACCGACGGCCTTGAGCAACTGGTCGGTACGCTGGCCGCCGAGACGCTGGTTGAGGCCGGCCAGATCCTTGACCCGCAACAGCAACAGATAACCGGAACTGGCCTGCTCCGGATTGCTTACCCGGTCATTCAGTTGCATCTCGAAATAGCGGCGGTTGGCCAAGCCGGTGAGGTTGTCCTGATAGGATTCGGTGCGCAGTTTTTCGCTGCGCTCGGCCTGCTCCTGAAACAGCGTCTTGAGCTTCTCGACCATCTGATTCATTGCCTGCACCACGCGACGCAATTCAGGCGTGCGTGGCAGATCCGGCAGGCTGAGAAACTCGCGGCGGGCAATCGCATGGGACTGCTGGACCATGTAATCGAGAGGCTTCAACTGCCGACGCAGCAACAGCGCGCCGAGCACCGCGCTCAATGCGCCGCAGATCAGCAACCAGCCAAGGCTGCCCAGCGCGCTCTGCCACAGCTTGGACACGGCGAACATCGGGTGGCTGACCACTTCGACCCGCGCGGCCTGTTCCCAGCCTCGGCTGACCAGCGCATCACCACCGGCCGGCTCGAGGCCGATCAGTTTGACGAACCAGTCGGGCACGTTGCTCACCGCCGGGGCGCCGGTACGCTCGACGATGGTTTGATCGGTCTTCACGTCGACCACGCGGATGCTTGCGTAATAACCGCTGTCGAAAATCGAACTGACCAGCAGCTCGACCATCGCCGGGTCGTCGATATTCGGCGTCAGCGACAAGGCCAGCGCGGTGGCGGCGTCCTGCGCGTGGGAACGCAACTGGTTGACGTACTGGGTGCGCGAGCTCTCCAGGCTGACCATGAAGCTGCCGGTGAAGGCCACGACCAGGAACAGACAGATAGCGATCAACAGCTGTTTGAACAAAGACATCTGAGCGCGTGCTCCTAGTTAGTCGTCTCGACCGGGAAACCTTCGGCCTGCATTTTCTTCAGCACATCCTGCCAGCGCGACAGGCGTTTGGTGTCGCCGACCTTCTTGTTGCCCTTGGCGCCCGGCAAATACAGACCTTCGGCATTGAAAGAGTAGACCGGCAGCAAATCGGTCCGCTGCGACGCCGGCTGGATCGGATCAATCAGGCTGTCGAGCACCAGCGGCATGGCATCGGGGGTCGCATAGTACGTCAACACCATGTGCGCGCGGTTCTGGCGCAATGCCTTGACGTAGGTGATGCGCAGCTTGTCACTGGAAACTCCGAGGTGGCGCAGGCTGAAATACTTGGCGATGGCATAGTCTTCGCAGTCGCCAGCGCCCTTCCACAGCGCCTCGATCGGGGTTTCCCAATAATCCACTTCGCGCCACAGATCGATGTCTTCGACATAGCGCACCTGCTTGTTGAAGAACAGATTCACAACTTTGAGCTTGTCCATCTCACTCGCCTGCTTTTGCGTGGCCAGCAGATTCTGCCAGGCATCGATGCGCTGCTGCCCGGCGCCCAGTGGGCCGTAAAGGGCAGATGCCTTGCGGCTGATCGCGGAAAAATCCCAATCGGCGTGCAGACCGCCCAGCATGACGCCGGCCAGCAGCAATGCGCAGCCAAGCCAGCGCAAGGTCCGAGGGATCGCGAAACGTACCGCCACAGCAGGTTTCCAGAAGGACAAGAAGGAAGCGTTTGATGGTGAAGCTTAGTCCGTTAAAAAACAATGGCACCGTGAGATCATCGAAGACGCGCTAGACTCAGCATTGCAGCGCCACGCTCTGCCAGGTTTGACAACCCGTAGACCAATCACTAGTGTCATTTGGATCCAAATATTGCGACCTGCAGAGTGTGTCGTCGTGACTCAGAAGCCCAAACCGCTGCACAGCATCAAAGTCGAAGGACCGATTCCTGCGCATCTGGCCCGGTCGGTGATTGAAGAAACCCTGCGCTCGGCCATTCTCGATGGACGCCTGCCTTGCGGTACTGCGCTGCGCCAGCAGGATCTGGCCGATCTGTTCGGGGTCAGCCGCATGCCGGTGCGTGAAGCCTTGCGCCAGCTCGAAGCGCAGGAGCTGCTCAGCGTCACCACGCACAAAGGCGCCGTGGTCGCACCGCTGATCCAGGGTGATGCCGCCGAAACCTACGAGTTGCGCATTCTGCTCGAATCCGAGGCATTGCGGCAGTCGATTCCGTTGCTGACCGACGCCGAGCATCAACTCGCCGCCAGCTATATCGACGAGCTGGAAGCGCAGCACGATTACAACGAAATCGGCCGCCTCAACCGTCTGTTCCACATGGCCCTGTACAGCAAGGCGCCCAACCAGCGACTGCTGCGTCTGGTCGAAGACGGCCTGAATGAAGAAGAACGCTTCCTGCGTTTCAATCTCGAAGCCATGGGCCTGGGCAAGCTGTCTCAGGACGACCATCGCGCCATGCATCAGGCCGTGGCCGAACGGGACATCCCGCGTTCAATCGAACTGCTGGAGCAACACCTCAACCGTGGCGTCGAGGTGATCACCCGCTACCTCGCGACTTCCGCTGCGCAGAAGCGCCATACCGCACGCTGATATCTCAAAGTTCGAATAATCCCCTTACAAATCTTCGCGCCCGCTCTGCCGCCCGCTCTGGCAGCGGATCGGCCTGCGCGCGACTGCCCGCCTCGCCCTGCCCCACGCATTGTTCCCCTATGTCAATGACCAATCGGTAATAGCCGTAACGGCAATTTACCCGCACTCTTCCAGCGCCAAACCCTATAGAACGGAGACACGCCGCCCTGACGGCAAAGTCCCCGCAACAGGAACCTACGGAAGGAGCCTTGTCACGGGAAACAGGAAGTCATGGCGCCGGTCCCGGCCAACTTTCGCCCCCTTTGAATTCAATCAATCCCCTTGTTTAAAAGTTGCTTCGAGTGAGGCATTCACTCTCCCCTTCAATTTTGGCCCCTATTAGCCGAAAGGAGCAACTTCGCCCAAATAAAACTTGCCAAAAAAGTTTTATCGGTAACTTTCATATCTATAAAACAGCCAACTTTTAATAACTGAAAAATAACTTGTTAATTGCATTTGCCCTGTATTAGCTTTCTCTCGCCAGGTTTGAGATTCGTTGTCCAGCCCGGCACACCTCACGCAGCAAACATGGCGCCGCAACAGCGCATTGTCCGGACAACTTCTGCCGAACTTGCTCGACCGTTTGCAGCAGCGGAAAGAACCGTGCATTTCATATCAATGATAAAGGACATCATGATGCCTATTAAGCAGCAACTCGCCCTGAAGAAAGCCGAACTGAGTATTCACCCGATCTTTTCCGAGATTACTTCGTTATCGGTATTACGCCGTTTCATGGAAACCCATGTATTTGCCGTCTGGGACTTCATGTCGCTGACCAAACGCCTGCAACAGGAACTGACCTGCACGCGGTTACCCTGGTTGCCGCCGCGCGATCCTCATGCGGCGCGGTTGATCAACGAGATCGTGCTGGGCGAGGAATCGGATGATCGCCTCGATGTCGGCCATTACAGCCACTTCGAGTTGTACCTGGATGCGATGCGCGAAATCGGCGCGAGCACCACGGCGGTGGAGCGTTTCGTCACGTTGCAGCAGGAAGGCGTGAGTTATGACGTGGCGTTGCAAAGCGTCGATGTCGACCCGGCGGCGGCGCAGTTTGTCCGCGATACCCTGCGCATTGCCCTCGAGGCGCCGGGACACAGCGTCGCCGCCGCGTTTCTGCACGGTCGCGAAAGCGTTATCCCGACCATGTTCCAGCGCATCCTTGACGATTGGGGCATCGGCATCGAACAGGCACCGACCTTTCGCTACTACCTGCAACGGCACATCGAAGTCGATTCCGAAGACCACGGCCCCGCCGCCGAGCAATTGCTGCAACGGCTGGTGGACGGCGATCCGCAGCGCGAAGCTGAAGTCTATGCCAGCGCCATCGCCGCCGTGGAAAGCCGCATCGCCCTGTGGAACGGGCTGCGCCTGAGCATGGGCGCAGAAGTTGCCGAGGTGGCCCAATGAACGCCGCCGACTATCAATCCTTCGCCGAGGCCTGGGAAAGCCGCGCGACCATCCGTACCCGTCCCCGGCGGTTGCTCGAAGACGATCAGCGACTGATCTACCCGCTGAGCCGCCAGCCGCTGGTGCTCAGCGAAACCTTCCAGCGTGAATGCCCGCAGCAACGTGACTTCGCCCTGGTGCAGACGTTGTACAAATTCATCAACGATGTAGTGATATTCGAAACCGAAATCGTCGACAAGACCGCCCGCAGCATTGCCAAGAATCGCTTCGCCGTGGCCTTCCCGTTCGCCTGTCGCTACGACGCGATGACGGTCGTGGTCGATGAGGATTACCACGCGCTGGTGGCCATGGATTTCATGCAGCAAACCGTCGCGCTGACCGGTATCGAACCGATCCCGTTGCCCGACGAAATCGAACTGAGCCGGGCGATTCCCGCCGCTGTTGCGCTGGCGCCGGCACACCTGCGCAGCGCGGTGGAATTGATCTGCGTGGCGATCGCCGAAAACACCGTGACCGGCGACGTTGCAGCGTTCGCTCGCGATGACTCGGTCAAGCCGTCGATCAAAGGCCTGATGGCCGACCACTTGCTCGACGAGGGTCGCCATTCCAGTTTCTGGGCGCGGATGGTGCGCATCTATTGGCACACCGCCAACGACGCGGATCGCCAGACCATTGCGCAGATTCTGCCGGTGTTCATCGGCCATTACCTGACCAACGACATCCAGAAGTCCTTCGATTTGCGCCTGATCGAGGCTCTGCCGGTCAGCGAAACCACGCGGCGCTCACTGCGCGAGGAGATCGCTGGATTGGCCTTCCCGATCAATCGCCATCACCCGCTGGTGGGCAACATCGTCAGGTTTTTCCACAACAGCGCGCTGCTCGACACACCGTGCGTGCAGCACGCCTTGCGCGACTACCTGGCTTGAGGAGGCCGACATGAGACGTCTCGACATTTTGCTCACCGGCGCCAGCCAGGCGATGACCGACCTGGCCGGGGAACTCGAACAACACGGCCATGCAGTGTCCCGCAGCGGTGCGACACGAGCGGCGATGGATCTGATCATCGACGATGGTTTTATCGCTGCCGGCGACCTCTGCGCCATTCCACACTTGCACCTGCGCCTGGGTGTCGCCGCGCAGGACCATGGCGGCCTGCCGACCCTCGATCTGTTGTGCTTCCTTGGCTCGTCGCTGATCAGCCGCACACCGATCGGCGATGAGCCGTCCGGCAACGGCCAGTCCTTACGCCAGCGAACGCTCGCCCATGTGGTCGACGAAGTGGCGTTGCTGGTCAGCCGCTTTTCCCGCGATGGCGACTATTTGCGCCATGCCCCGGCACTGATCGCGCCGGATTTCGAACGGCTGGAAGATTTGCTGTTTGTCGACAAGCTGGCTTACGTCCACCGCCTCAACGACACGGCGAACCCGGCGCTGCTGCAACAAGCGCAGACCCCGTTGATCGAGCGCCTGCAACAGAGCCTGACCGAGCATGCCGCACGACCGGCACTGCACCTCGGCGGGCAGTCCGTCAGCTACCGCCAGCTGCACGCCCACAGCCGCGCGATTCAGCAGCGACTGCTGCCCTTGCTTGAGCAACATCCGCAGCCGTGGGTGATCGGTGTCTGCCAGAGCAAAAGCCCGGCGCTGTTCGCTTCGATTCTGGCGATTCTCGGCAGCGGCGCGGTGTACTTGCCGCTGGAGCCGAGTCATCCGCTGCAACGGCAGCAATTCATCCTGGAAAACGCCGGCGCTGTTGTGCTGCTCCACGATGGCCAGCAGGCGCTCGGCGAATCGATAGCGGGACTGGATGTCAGTTGCATTGCGGCCACGGACACCGCCCTCGATCAACCGCTGATGCTGCACCGCTCGGAACTCGACGCGCCGTGCATGGCGCTTTACACCTCGGGCACCACCGGGCATCCGAAAGGCGTGCTGCTGAGCCAGGCCAACCTCGCCCACTTCACCGCGTGGTACGCCGACTACGTGCAGTTGCGCGCCGAGAGTCGGGTGTTGCAGTTCTCGTCGCTGAGCTTCGATTCATCGCTGATCGACATCTTCCCCAGTCTGCTCGCCGGCGCTGAACTGGTGGTGCCCGACGACACCCAGCGCCGCGATCCTTTGCAATTGGTTGCGCTGATTCGCCGTCGGCAACTGACCCACGCCTTCCTGCCGCCGGCGCTGTTGAGCATCCTGCCGCTGGAGCAACTGGAGTGCGTGCAGGTGATGACCGGCGGTGATGTCTGCGAGCCGTTCGTCATCGAGCAACTGACCCGTCAAGGCACCCTGCACAACCTCTACGGCCCGACCGAAGCCACCGTGCTGATCACCGCGCGCCAGCTCAAACCGGGCGACAGCAACCGCATGCTGGGAGGGCCGATCGCCAATAGTCAGGTGCTGATTCTCGACGATGATCTGCAACCGGTGCCCGATCAAACCGTCGGCGAATTATTCATCGTGGGACCCGGTGTCTGCCTCGGTTACCTGAACAATCGGCAGCTGACCGCCGAGCGTTATCTGACCCTGTCGCTGCCCGACGGCGAGACCTTGCGCGCCTACCGCAGCGGCGACATGGCCAGGTGGGGCGAGCACGGTATCGAATTGTGCGGGCGGCGCGACAATCAGGTGAAAATCCGTGGCTTTCGCGTCGAGCCGGAAGAGATCGAACGCTGCCTGCGTGAGAGCCGCTTGTATCGGCAGATCGCCGTGGTCATCGACAGCCAGCGGCGCATTCTGGCGTTCCTCGCCCAGCCACAGACCGAGACTGCCCGAGACGAACTGAGAGACCACGCCCGGCAGTTTCTGCCGGACTACATGCAACCCGTGGCATGGACCGAACTGGCGCAGATGCCGTTCGCCAGCAACGGCAAAATCGATCGCAAGGCGCTGTTGACACTGCCGGTGACGGTGCAGGACAGCGCTGCGAAATGCCTGCCGGCGAACGCCGACGAAGCACTGCTGCTGGAGATCTGGGCCGAGTTGCTGGATCTGCCGACCAATGAAATTTCCACCGACGAAAGCTTCTTCAATCTCGGCGGCCATTCGATTCTGCTGTCGCGGATGTTGCTGCGCTTGCGTGAGGAATTCGGCCGGAGCATTTCGATCAACCGCTTCATCGAACAGCCGACGATCAGCAAACTGGCGACGCTGGTGCGCGGCACCGATGACAGCGCCGTGCTCAGCGCCCAGGCCATGGTCGACGCCGAGCGCGCGCTGGACATCGAAGCGCTGCCGATCAGCCGCATGGGTGATGTGCACAAGATCATCGTCACCGGTGCCAACAGTTTTGTCGGCGTGCACATCGTCCAGGCGCTGCTCGGTTGGGGCGCCAGCGAGGTGGCCTGCCTGGTGCGCGCCGGCGGCGGGCAAACGGCGGCGCAACGCTTCGCTCAGGCATTGCGTGAAAACCGTCTGGAGCACCTGGATTTCAGCCGGGTGCGAGTCTACGCGGCGGACATCAGTCAACCGCAACTGGGCCTCACTGATGACGATTATCAGCGCCTGGATCGCGAGTTCGGCGCGCTGGTGCACAACGCCGCCAACGTCAACCACGTACTCGATTACGAGTCGCTGGCAGCGGACAACGTCGAGCCGATCTTTGCACTGCTCAAACTGTGCGAAGGGCAACGCAAGAAGGTCTTCAACTTCGTCTCGACTCTATCGGCATCCAGCACCGTGGACGCCGCCGGTCGAGTGCTTGAGCTGCCCGCCGCCACGACGCCGCCGATCTACATTCGCAACGGCTACAACCTGTCGAAGTGGGTCGGCGAACGCCTCCTCGAACGGGCGCGCGAGCGCGGTGTGCGGGTCAATCTGTATCGCCCCGGCAACATAAGTTTCAACAGCCTCAGCGGCGTTTGTCAGCCGCACAAAAACCGTTTGATGCTGATGCTCAAAGGCTCGATCCAGCTCGGTCAGGTGCCAGCCTTTGCGCTGAATTTCGACCTGATGCCGGTGGACTTTCTCGCCCGCTTCATCGCCTTCCATGCCAGCCGTTATTCGCCGGAACGAGCGGTGTTCAACCTGCACAACCCCGAGCCGCTGAGCTGGGATGCCTACGTCGCTTCGTTCCGCGAAACCGGTAGCGAGTTTTCGCTGGTCAGCGTTGCCCACTGGCAACAGCAACTGAATCGGGTCGACGCTGACAACGCGCTGTTCGGCGTGCTCGGTTTCTACCTCAACGGCTTTGAAGAAGACATCGGCGACATCTCCCTGATCGGCCACGCCAACGCTGCGGCCGGCGTGCAGCAGATGGGCGCGCACTACCCGCAAAAATCCCCGGCGCTGCTACGTCGCGGCTGCGACTACCTGAAAGAAATCAACTTCCTCTGACTCATCAACAAGGAGCCACACCATGAGCAATCTGCAACCCGACACCTTGATCAAAAATCCGCAAGGCTGCCACGTTCTGTCGTCGGTCGACGTGCCGGCGGATGCGGCAAAAGTCTGGGCCGTAGTGGGCGATTTCGCCGGTTTCGATCGCTTCATTCCGGCGCTGTCGCACACCGAAATGACCGGCGAAGGCGTGTCCTCGCTGCGCAAGAAAATCTTCAAGGACGGCAACGTCGTGGTCGAGCAGCTCAACGCCCGCGATGAACAGGCGCGACGCATGACCTGGACGACGATTTACAACACGTTGGGGGTGGCGAACCTGTGGGCGGCGATGCAGGTGGAATCGCTGAGTGAAGGGAAATCCCGGGCGACCTGGACGATCATCGCTGAACCCGTTACGGGCGGGGAAGGGGCGTTGCCGGGGTTCAAGGATTTTGTGCAGGGGTTTGCCGATGATGCGATGGGCAATGTGCTGAAGCTGTTTGTCTAAGGCTTCGGCTTTGCGGTGATTGTCAGACCGCTTTCGCGAGCAGGCTCGCTCCCACAGGGAAATGCATTCCAACTGTGGGAGCGAGCCTGCTCGCGAAGAACGATAACGCGGTCTCCAATCTGAAAATCAGATTTTGAAGCTGTCGACCAACTGCTTCAACCGGTTCGCCTGCTGCGACAACGCGTCACAATCCTTCAACGTTTCGTTGAGGTTGGCCACGCTCTGCTGGTTCAACAGGTTGATCTGGTTGACGTCGACATTGAGGGTTTCCACCACCGCAGTCTGCTCTTCAGTCGCAGCGGCAACCGACTGGTTCATGCCATCGATTTCGCCAATGCGCCGGGTCACGCTGACCAGACGCAAACCGGCCTGATTCGCCACTTCCACACTTTGCTCGCTGGACGCCTGGCTGGCGTTCATCGTGCTGACTGCTTCACGCGAACCGACCTGCAGCGAGGTGATCATCTTGTGGATTTCCTCCGCCGATTCCTGGGTGCGATGGGCGAGGTTGCGTACCTCATCGGCGACCACAGCAAAACCGCGTCCGGCTTCACCGGCACGCGCGGCCTCGATGGCAGCGTTGAGCGCCAGCAAGTTGGTCTGCTGCGAGATGCCTTTGATCACATCGAGAATGTGGCCGATATTGTCGGTGCTGGCGTTCAAGGTCTCGATTTGCGTGCACGACAGGCTGATCTTCTGCGACAGCTCGGTCATCGCCTGAATGGTTTGCTCAACCACCTGCCGACCGTCGTCTGCCTGCTCGGAAGCACCGCTGGCATGCTGCGAAGCGTCCGCCGCGTTGCGCGCGATCTCCTGAGTGGCGGCGCCCAATTCGTTGATCGCTGCAGCGACACTGTTGGTGCGCGCACTTTGCTCGTCGGAACCGATGATCGAAGCGTTGGATGAAGCCATCACACGTTGTGACAAGTCATGCACGTGGCGGGTCGCCGAAGACACTTCGGAAATCGAAGCGTGAATGCGCTCGACAAACTGGTTGAACGCACTGCCCAACTCACCGAATTCATCTTTGCTCTCGACTTCCAGACGCCGGGTCAGATCGCCCTCGCCCTGAGCGATGTCTTTCATCGCGCGACCCATGGTGGTCAGCGGACGCATCAACACATTGATCAACAGGCTAAGCAGCAACGCAATAGCCGAGACCGCGACGAACATGGCGATCAGCGCCGAAGTGCGGAATTGGCTCAGTGCGGCGTAGGCCTTGTCGCGATCGATCGACAGACCGATGTACCACTGCGCATTCGGCAGATCGCTGACCGGCGTGAACGAAAGAATGCGCTCCTGGCCGTTGAGCACGACGTTCTGGTTGCCCTTCTCAATGCGCACGCTGGTGTTCGGGTAAATGTCCTTGAGGTTTTTCATCACCTGGTCTTTGTCCGGGCTGACGATCACTTGGCCGTCACCGCTGACCAGAAACGCATGGCCGAGGCCACCGAAGTCCACCGAGTTGATGATCTTTACCAGGGTTTCCAGACTCAGGTCGCCGCCGACCACACCGAGCAGTTCACCGTCCTTCTTCACCGGCATGGCGATGGTCACCACCAGGCCACCGACCGCCGCCATGTACGGCGGCGTCAGCATGGTTTTGTCGGCGGCCACTGCCTGTTTGTACCAAGGGCGCTGACGCGGATCGTAACCGTCCGGCATCTTGGCATCGGGGCGCTGGGTGAAGACACCGTTGGCCTGCCCGACGTAGGTGAACTGAAAATTCGACGTGAACGCCGGCTGATCCACCAGCCCGGGGAAATCGGCGTTCCTGCCTTGATGGGCAACGTTTTGCGCGAGGTTTTCCAGCACCAGAATCCGCCCGCTCATCCAGTTCTGCACACTGCTGGCGGTGAGGTCACCGGCCTGCTGCACGGAGGACTGCAGGTTCTGGCGAATGGTGTTTCGCTGCAAATAGTCGTTGTAGAGCGTGAACAACGCGAACGCCAGGACGACGACGCCCGAAGCGGCCAGGAGAATTTTATGGCTGAACTTGAGATTCATTTCAGAGGACTTCTTATGCCAAAAGTGGGGATGCGTTCCGATGCAACATTCCATGTACAGCGCAGGCAGCGTTCTTCTGGCCGCTCTACTTTGGTGCACGCATTTCTCACCAGTCTGTCGGCCAGCGGCGGAGAAATCTTAGGGCCGCGTAAGAAATGAACGCGTTTCGTAGAGGATTCCCGCCGAACGGCGTGCCAGAGCGGCTGCGACCAAATATTTCCTACCTGCACCGGAGCGACAGTTGCAAAATCGGTGACCCTTGATGACAATGCGACTAATTATCATTTGTGACGTTCGGGCTGGCGTGTCATGTCTTCACCTGAGTTGGTCGTACAGGCGCTTTACGGTAGTCACCACGGCTGGCTCAACGCCTGGCTGCGCGCAAGGCTGGGCAACGCGGCGGATGCTGCTGATCTGGCGCAGGACACTTTCCTGCGGCTGCTGCAACGCACCGAACGCCTCGAACTGAAAGCGCCCCGCGCTTTCCTGCGGACCATCGCGCGCGGCCTGGTGATCGATCATTGGCGCCGCGAGGAAATCGCGCGGGCTTATCTGGAAACGATTGCGCATTTACCCGAAGGCGAAGTTCCTGACGCCGAATCGCGAGCGTTGGTGCTGGAACTGCTGGAGAGCATCGCGCGCATGCTTGAGGGATTGAAGCCGAAAGTGCGTCAGGCGTTTCTCTTGGCGCAGTGCGAAGGGTTAACGCACAAACAGATCGCCGATCAACTGGCCATATCAGTACGCTCCGTGGAACGCTACGTCGCCGATGCGCTGTATCACTGTTACGTGTTGCGGTACGAAAGCTGATGCCTGTGGATAACCTAACGCTCGGTCGCCGTGTCGAACCACGACAACAAGTGGTCAGGCAAGCGATTCACTGGCTGCTGCGGCTGCGCAACAATCACGGCAACCCCCGGCTTACTCACCAATGCGAGCAGTGGCGCGCCGAGCACCACGAGCACGAACTGGCTTGGCAGCGGGTGCAGTCGCTGCAAGCCGAATTGAGCAGTAACCTGCGCGCCGTGCCGGGTGCGCAGGTCGCTTTCAACACCCTGGAAAACAGTGCACAGCGATTGCACCGTCGCCAAGCCATAAAGCTGCTGTCCGGCGCACTGTTGATAGGGTCCGCCGCGTGGCTGGCCAAGGACTCGGCTGCCTGGCAGCAATGGAGCGCCGACTACGCGACGGCGACCGGCGAACGGCGCGGTTTCCAGTTGCCCGACGGCACGCGGATCGAACTCAACACCGCCAGCGCCGTTGACCTGCATTACACCGCGCAGCAGCGCCTGATCAAACTGACTCGCGGCGAGATCATCGTTACCTGCGGCGGCTCGGACGAAGGCGCGGCGACCGATCGACCACTGCGCGTTCAGAATAGTCACGGGATTTATGAGCCATTCGATGCGCGTTTCATTCTGCGCCAGGACGATCAGTGCACGCGGCTCAGCGTCACGCGTGGCCGGGTTGTCGTTCACGCTGGCGGTCATTCGCTCGAAGCGCTCGCCGGGCAGAGTGTCCTCGTTGATCCAACGGGCTTGCGCGCAGCGCCGACGCTAGATATGGATGCCGGCGCCTGGCTCGACGGCTTGATTGTCACGCGCAATATGCGGCTGGGCGACTTTCTTGTCGAAGTCGCCCGCTATCGCCCGGGTTTGCTCAATTGTGCGGCGAATATCGCAGACTTGCGCCTCTCCGGAGTGTTCCGTCTGGAGGACACCGACAGGCTGCTGGCGGTCCTGCCGCAGACGCTACCGGTGCAACTGCGCTATCGCACTCGCTGGTGGGTGACGCTCGAGCGCGCGGTGTGAAATTTTTTGGCGGGTTTTTCCAGGCAGTCCGGCTTAGTCGGTAAGCACTTCAACTCAGCCTTCGCGACTGCCTACGGAAAACCACAATGACTGTCCGCGCCATTTGTAAGAATCCTCTGAATTTCACTGCCGAATCGGCACCGCTACGCCAAGCAGTTCGGGCAGCACTGCTGTCCACCGCGTTGGGCGTCAGCGTATTACCAAACCTGAGTCTGGCCGCCAGCACTGCCGACACTGAGATCAGCCACCGCTACAACATCGCGGCCGGGCCATTAGCTGAGGCATTAAATCAGTTTGCCCGGCAGGCCGGCATCACTTTGGCGATGACGCCGCAACAGACACAAGGTCAGCAATCGCCGGGCGTACAAGGTGAATATTCAACCGATCAGGCCTTGAGCCATTTGCTCGGGGGCTCCGGACTGCAAGCCGTCAGCCAGGACGGCAGCAGTTACATCCTGCGTCCAGTTGCCGAAAGCGAAGCACTGGCCTTGCCGACCACTGACATCAAAGGCTTCGCCCTCGGCAACGCGCTGGGCAGCATGGCCGGCTACAACGCCACGCACAGCCAGATCGCCACCAAGACCAGTACCGCCCTGCTGGAAACTTCGCAAAGCGTATCCGTGGTGACGCGCGAACAAATGGATGACCAGGGCTCGCAAACCGTCTCGCAAGCGATGCGCTACACCCCGGGCGTGCTGACCAACCCGTATGGCGCCACGCACCGTTACGACTACGTGGCGATGCGCGGTTTCAACGACGGTTCGGTGGACAACATCTACCTCGACGGCCTCAAGTCGATGGGTGACAGCGGCACCTACAGCACGATGCAGGTCGATCCGTATTTCCTCGAACGCGTGGACATTCTCAAAGGCCCGTCATCCGTGCTTTACGGTCGCAGCTCGCCCGGCGGTCTGGTCGCGCTGACCAGCAAAAAGCCGTTGTACGAGGCTTACCATCAGGTACAGGCCACAGTGGGCACACAAGGCCAGCGTGGGGTTGGTTTTGACTTCAGCGGCCCGGTCGATGACGACAAGCGTATTGCCTATCGTCTGACCGGATTGAGCGATCAGTCCGACACGCAGTTCGACCACAACAAGGAAAAACGCTTCGCCCTCGCGCCGACGTTGAGCATCGATTTCAGTGAAGATACCTCGCTGACCCTGCAGGCCTATCTGCAACACGAGCCGGACGGCGGCTACCACGGCGGTGTTCCGGCGGACGGCACGATCCATCAGCGCAATGGCGACCGCATCTCGCCGCGATTCTTCGAGGGCGAGCCGGGGGTCGACGGCTACTCCCGTGACCAGCAATCGTTCGGCTATCAGTTCGAACATCGCTTCAACGACGTCTTCACGGCACGGCAGAACTTCCGTTATCTCGATTCCAAAGTGAACATGGATCAGGTCTACGCCTATGGCTGGACCACCCCGACCAGCAATGAACTGAACCGTTATTACACCGGCGGTGATGAGCGCCTGCATGCGTTCATCGTCGACAACATGCTGCAGGCCGAATTCTTCACCGGCGCGACCAAGCACACAGTCCTGATGGGCGCGGATTATCAACGGCGCAAAACCGTGGTCGACTGGACCAGCGGTGGCCTCGCGCCGATTAATGCGTTCAATCCGGTGTACGGCAACTCGGCGATCGAGATGTACGGCGAGACCAGCTATCTGCGTCGTCTGCAGCAGACCGGCGTGTACCTGCAAGACCTGATCGAGATGGACAAATGGCGCTTCTCGCTGGGCCTGCGTCAGGATTGGGTCGAGACATCCGACGAAAACCGCATCGCCGAAGCCGGGCGTCCTGTCGGTACAGAGATCAATGATCGACGCACCAAACTCACTGGGCGCGCCGGCGCGCTGTACTTGTTCGATAACGGTCTGGCGCCGTATATCAGCTACTCCGAGTCATTCAACCCGAACTCTTATGCCGACAGCGCCGGTAACCCACTCGCTCCCACCGATGGCACGCAGTGGGAAGTTGGTTTGAAGTATCAGCCGCCGGGGACCGACAACCTGTTCACCGCCTCGCTGTTCCGTATCGACCAGGAGAATCTCGCGACCAAACTGCCGCAGGAGAACTTCTATCGCGCGGTCGGCGCCGTGCGCTCGCAAGGTCTGGAGCTGGAAGCGCACATGCAACTGACCGACAACTTCAAAGTGCTCGGCAGTTGCACCTTCACTGATATCGAATACTCCAAATCGATGATCAGCACCTTGAGCACGCCGGCCGATGTAATCGAGAACAAAGGCAACTCACCGACTCAGGCGCCTCGACACATGGCCTCACTGTGGGCCGATTACAAGTTCGACACTGCTGCACTCGATGGGCTGCGATTGGGCGGTGGGGTGCGCTATGTCGGCTACAGCTGGGCCGATGCCGAGAACACGATGAAGGTGCCGTCTTACACGTTGTTCGACGCCTCGATTGGTTATGACTTGGGCAAGGTTGGCTTGAAAGGTGTGGATATACGGCTCAATGCAAACAACCTGACCAATGAATCCTATGTCGCGTCCTGCGCCAGTCTGAACTTCTGCTACATGGGCGAAGAACGCAACGTAGCGGCGACCGTCAGCTATCAGTTCTAAAGCCATGTCCTGTGCATAAAAAAGCCAGCCCCTGGTGTCAGGGGCTGGCTTTGTCGTTTCTTTGGGGTCTTTTGTATGCGCGCATTTCTGGTTTTGTTGCATCGCTATATTGGCTTGGCCACTGCGGTGTTTCTGTTGCTGGCGGGCCTTACAGGCAGTGTGCTGGCGTTCAATCACGAACTGGATGAATGGCTGAATCCGCAATTCTACGAGGCGACATCAGTGGGTGAGCGCCTGCCACCCGGTGCGTTAGTGGATGCGGTGCAGTCTGCACATCCGAAACTGCAAGTCTGGTACATGGAGTATCCGCATGAGACGGGGCATACGGCGCTGCTGGCGACCGTTCCGCGTAACGATCCAGCGACGGGGCAACCGTTCGATGAACGCAATCAAGTGTTCTATCTGGACCCGGTGAGTGCGGAGCAGAAAGGCGCTCGTTACTGGGGCGAGTGCTGTTTTCAACGGGAGAACTTCATCCCGTTCATTCTGGAGTTTCACTACAACCTGGCGTTGCCCGGTAACTGGGGATTGCTGTTGATGGGCCTGGTGGCCATCGCGTGGGTGATCGACTGCTTTGTCGCGTTGTGGCTGACCTTGCCGCGCGGCAATCCATTCTGGAAGAAATGGGCTGTTGCGTGGAAAGTGAAAGGCGGGCATGCGTACCGCTTGAACTACGACCTGCATCGCGCCGGTGGATTGTGGCTGTGGCTACTGCTATTACCGATCGCTGTCAGCAGCGTGGCAATGAACTTGCCGAGCCAGGTGTTCAAACCTGCTGTATCGCTGTTTTCGCCTATCGAGCCAAGCGTTTATGAAGCCAGAGGGCGAATGCCCGCCGATGAACTGGGGACGACACAGTTAAGTTATCAACAGGCGTACGAGAGGGCATTGCAGGAAGGGAAACGGTTAGGTCTGACGGCGGCAATCGGCGAGTTGTATTACAGCTTCGAGTACAACTTCTACGGCGCAGGGTTTGGACAGCACGATACGGACGCACATGGCAAATCCTGGTTGTTCTTTCACGGTACCGATGGCCGATTATTGGGACAGGAGATCGCGGGACAGGGCACGCTCGGAGAGCAGTTCTATCGACTCCAGTTGCCGATACATGGGGGACGGATCATCGGGGTGACAGGGCAGGTAATGATCGCGGTACTGGGTGTGTTGATTGCGGGGTTATCAGGGACGGGAGTTTATATCTGGTGGCGCAAGTGGCGGGCAAGACGCAGCAGCAAGAGTCGCAGAACGGCCTGATCTTTCGTACACGCTTAAATGACAAAACCCCTGTCTGCGTGAGCAGACAGGGGTTTCGGAATTCAATCTTGACGATGACCTACTCTCACATGGGGAAACCCCACACTACCATCGGCGATACATCGTTTCACTGCTGAGTTCGGGATGGGATCAGGTGGTTCCAATGTTCTATGGTCGTCAAGAAATTCTTTATCTGGCCCGTCAACACGGTAACATGCCAGCAAAAACAGGAACTTCTACTAAAACAAAACCCCAACTGCTTTCGCAATTGGGGTTTCGGAATTTAATCTTGACGATGACCTACTCTCACATGGGGAAACCCCACACTACCATCGGCGATGCATCGTTTCACTGCTGAGTTCGGGATGGGATCAGGTGGTTCCAACGCTCTATGGTCGTCAAGAAATTCGGGTACTGACTCGTGACCAGATGGCCTCGCTTCAGCAAATCGGGTATGTGACAGCTAGGTGTTTGTGCGGTTCGAACTTTCGGTTCGTTTCGTCTTCACACACCGCAATCTGGCCTCTCTCGAGTTCGCAAATTGCTTGGGTGTTATATGGTCAAGCCTCACGGGCAATTAGTATTGGTTAGCTCAACGCCTCACAGCGCTTACACACCCAACCTATCAACGTCGTAGTCTTCGACGGCCCTTCAGGGAACTCAAGGTTCCAGTGAGATCTCATCTTGAGGCAAGTTTCCCGCTTAGATGCTTTCAGCGGTTATCTTTCCCGAACATAGCTACCCGGCAATGCCACTGGCGTGACAACCGGAACACCAGAGGTTCGTCCACTCCGGTCCTCTCGTACTAGGAGCAGCCCCTCTCAAATCTCAAACGTCCACGGCAGATAGGGACCGAACTGTCTCACGACGTTCTAAACCCAGCTCGCGTACCACTTTAAATGGCGAACAGCCATACCCTTGGGACCGGCTTCAGCCCCAGGATGTGATGAGCCGACATCGAGGTGCCAAACACCGCCGTCGATATGAACTCTTGGGCGGTATCAGCCTGTTATCCCCGGAGTACCTTTTATCCGTTGAGCGATGGCCCTTCCATACAGAACCACCGGATCACTAAGACCTACTTTCGTACCTGCTCGACGTGTCTGTCTCGCAGTCAAGCGCGCTTTTGCCTTTATACTCTACGACCGATTTCCGACCGGTCTGAGCGCACCTTCGTACTCCTCCGTTACTCTTTAGGAGGAGACCGCCCCAGTCAAACTACCCACCATACACTGTCCTCGATCCGGATAACGGACCTGAGTTAGAACCTCAAAGTTGCCAGGGTGGTATTTCAAGGATGGCTCCACGCGAACTGGCGTCCACGCTTCAAAGCCTCCCACCTATCCTACACAAGCAAATTCAAAGTCCAGTGCAAAGCTATAGTAAAGGTTCACGGGGTCTTTCCGTCTAGCCGCGGATACACTGCATCTTCACAGCGATTTCAATTTCACTGAGTCTCGGGTGGAGACAGCGCCGCCATCGTTACGCCATTCGTGCAGGTCGGAACTTACCCGACAAGGAATTTCGCTACCTTAGGACCGTTATAGTTACGGCCGCCGTTTACCGGGGCTTCGATCAAGAGCTTCGCGTTAGCTAACCCCATCAATTAACCTTCCGGCACCGGGCAGGCGTCACACCCTATACGTCCACTTTCGTGTTTGCAGAGTGCTGTGTTTTTAATAAACAGTCGCAGCGGCCTGGTATCTTCGACCGGCATGAGCTTACGGAGCAAGTCCTTCACCCTCACCGGCGCACCTTCTCCCGAAGTTACGGTGCCATTTTGCCTAGTTCCTTCACCCGAGTTCTCTCAAGCGCCTTGGTATTCTCTACCCAACCACCTGTGTCGGTTTGGGGTACGGTTCCTGGTTACCTGAAGCTTAGAAGCTTTTCTTGGAAGCATGGCATCAACCACTTCGTCACCCAAAGGGTAACTCGTCATCAGCTCTCGGCCTTAAGATCCCGGATTTACCTAAGATCTCAGCCTACCACCTTAAACTTGGACAACCAACGCCAAGCTGGCCTAGCCTTCTCCGTCCCTCCATCGCAATAACCAGAAGTACAGGAATATTAACCTGTTTTCCATCGACTACGCTTTTCAGCCTCGCCTTAGGGACCGACTAACCCTGCGTCGATTAACGTTGCGCAGGAAACCTTGGTCTTTCGGCGTGGGTGTTTTTCACACCCATTGTCGTTACTCATGTCAGCATTCGCACTTCTGATACCTCCAGCAAGCTTCTCAACTCACCTTCACAGGCTTACAGAACGCTCCTCTACCGCATCATCCGAAGATGATACCCGTAGCTTCGGTGTATGGTTTGAGCCCCGTTACATCTTCCGCGCAGGCCGACTCGACTAGTGAGCTATTACGCTTTCTTTAAAGGGTGGCTGCTTCTAAGCCAACCTCCTAGCTGTCTAAGCCTTCCCACATCGTTTCCCACTTAACCATAACTTTGGGACCTTAGCTGACGGTCTGGGTTGTTTCCCTTTTCACGACGGACGTTAGCACCCGCCGTGTGTCTCCCATGCTCGGCACTTGTAGGTATTCGGAGTTTGCATCGGTTTGGTAAGTCGGGATGACCCCCTAGCCGAAACAGTGCTCTACCCCCTACAGTGATACATGAGGCGCTACCTAAATAGCTTTCGAGGAGAACCAGCTATCTCCGAGCTTGATTAGCCTTTCACTCCGATCCACAGGTCATCCGCTAACTTTTCAACGGTAGTCGGTTCGGTCCTCCAGTCAGTGTTACCTAACCTTCAACCTGCCCATGGATAGATCGCCCGGTTTCGGGTCTATTCCCAGCGACTAGACGCCCTATTAAGACTCGCTTTCGCTACGCCTCCCCTATTCGGTTAAGCTCGCCACTGAAAATAAGTCGCTGACCCATTATACAAAAGGTACGCAGTCACAGAACAAAGTCTGCTCCCACTGCTTGTACGCATACGGTTTCAGGATCTATTTCACTCCCCTCTCCGGGGTTCTTTTCGCCTTTCCCTCACGGTACTAGTTCACTATCGGTCAGTCAGTAGTATTTAGCCTTGGAGGATGGTCCCCCCATATTCAGACAAAGTTTCTCGTGCTCCGTCCTACTCGATTTCATGACCAAGAGATTTTCGCGTACAGGGCTATCACCCACTATGGCCGCACTTTCCAGAGCGTTCCGCTAATCTCAAAGCCACTTAAGGGCTAGTCCCCGTTCGCTCGCCACTACTAAGGGAATCTCGGTTGATTTCTTTTCCTCAGGGTACTTAGATGTTTCAGTTCCCCTGGTTCGCCTCTTGCACCTATGTATTCAGTACAAGATAACCATCTTATGATGGCTGGGTTCCCCCATTCAGACTGCTCCGGATCAATGTCGGTTTG